>JACCZA010000298.1 GCA_013696185.1 Actinomycetota bacterium | reverse complement strand
CGCGCCGGCCGGCCGTCCTCGACGAGGACGACCGTCGTACCGCGAATCGCGATCGCACTCGTGCGCGGCAGCAGCCTGGCGCCGGCGCGCTCGGCCGCCTGCAGGAGCCGCAGGCCCGCCACGTACTCGCGCCCGACCGCCTCGGGCCGCGCGATCCTGAAGCCCGGCCCCGGCGCCTTGAAGATCTGGCCGCCGAACGTGGGGCGCTCGTCGACGAGCACGACGCCGAGTCCCGTGGCTGCGGCCTCGGCCGCCGCGGCGAGCCCGGCCGGGCCGCCGCCGACGATCAGCAGGTCGTGAGTCTCCGCGCTCATCCGTCCGAGTGTGCCGGGGGCCGGCGGCACCGTGCCGCCGGTCCCGTCGTCACCGTGCCTAGCGGCAGGCCGGCATCGGCGGCAGCGGCGCGCCGATCGTCGCCTTGTAGGTCTTCGCGAGCTGCCCGCTCGTCTGCTGGCTGCAGATGAACTTGCTCAGGTAGTTCGCGAGCGCCGTGTTGCCCTTCTGCACCGCGTAGGAGCCGTACTCGACGTGGAGCGGCTTCTTGAACGCGACCTGCTTGAGCGAGTTCCCGTTCGACTTGTTGAACTGGGCGAGCAGGTAGTTCTCGACCACGATCCCGTCGGCCCGGCCGGTCGCGACCTCGAGGAACGCGGCGTTCTGATCCGGGAACGACTTCGACTCCGCGTTCGGGAACGTCCTCTTCACGAGCTGCTCCGCGGTCGAGCCCTGCAGCGAGGTGATCGACTTGTCGGAGGTGTTCCAGGCGGCGGTCGTCGCCGCGGTCGAGTCGCTGCGCTTCGCGGCGAGGATCTGCGCGTACGGCACGTAGGGCCGGCTGAAGCTGACCGCCTTGCGCCGCTCGGGCGTGTTCGAGAGCCCGACGGAGACCATGTCGAACTTCTTCGAGACGAGACCCGGGATCAGGCCGTTGAAGTCGAGGTTCTTGATGTCCAGCTTGACGCCCATGCGCTTGGCGAGCGCGCGTACGAGCACGACGTCGTAGCCCGCAGGCTGCCCCTTGGCGTTCAGGTACATCTGCGGCTTGAACTGCAAGGTCATCCCGACGGTCAGGGTGCCTTCCTTGTTCAGGTGGTACGGGTTCGCGACGGGCTTCGCCTCCGCGCCGCCGGTGCCGATCGCCGCCACCGCGGCGGCGCAGATGACGCCGAGCGCAAGGAGCGTGCGCCCGAGTCGAGTGGTTTTGCTGCTCACTTTCATGCCTCCCTGGTTGTGGCCCTGTGGCCGATGAACATCAGGTTCTTCCGGACAGCGCTTCGAGGTCTTTGACGACGAGCTCGATCCGCCGTTTGCGGCGGCCGGTCAGCCAGCCCGCGATCCCACCCGCCGGCGGGGTCGTGAGCGACTTCTCGATCACGCGGAAGAGGAAGTCGAAGAAGAAGGTGGCGAGCACGTACATGCCCGCCGCCGCGGTGAAGAGGACGAACGGCTGGAAGGTGACCGAGTTCAGGTTCTGGGTCACGCGCGCCACCTCCAAGAGGCCGATCACGGTGAAGGTCGAGGTGTCCTTGATCATCCCGATGAACATGCTCCCGATGTTCGGGATCGCGATCTTCGTCGCCTGGGGGAGCACGACCTGGACGAAGATCCGGATCGGGTGCATGCCGAGGGCGAGCCCCGCCTCCCGCTGGCCCTTCGGAATCGCCTGCAGCGCCGCCCGGTAGATCTCGGAGATGAACGCCCCGTAGAGCAGGACGAGGGCGATCACACCCGCCTGGAAGACGCTGAAGTTGATGCCGAGGACGAGCGAGATCCCGAAGTAGACCCAGATCACGCTCACGAGAGCCGGGATCCCGCGGAAGACGTTGACGTAGACGGCGGCGAGCCAGGAGAGCGGCGGCCTGCTCATCCGCGCGAGCGCCAGCAGGAGGCCGACGACGACGGAGACGACGAGCGCGACCGCGGCCACCTCGATCGCGACCAGGAGCCCGCGGAAGAGGTCCTCCTTGGCCTCCCAGATCAGGCCCCAGTCGTAGTACGCGAGGAGGCTCACAGCACTGCCTCCATGAACTGGCGCGTGCGGGGATTGGTGCAGGTGTCGAAGAAGCCGGCTCCGCCGCACTCGACGATCGAGCCCTGGTCCATGAAGACGTTGAAGTCGCCGATCTCGCGCGCGAAGTTGAGCTCGTGCGTGACGACGACCATCGTCATCCCCGACTCGGCCAGCTCGCGCATGACGGCGAGCACCTCGCCCACGAGCTCCGGGTCGAGCGCCGAGGTCGGCTCGTCGAACAGCATCACCTTCGGATCGAGGCTGAGCGCCCGCGCGATCGCGACCCGCTGCTGCTGGCCGCCCGAGAGCTCGGCCGGGAAGTGGCCGGCCCAGCGAACGAGGCCGACCTGCCTGAGCGCGACCGCCGCCCGCGCCTCGGCCTCCCGCCGCCCGAGCCCCTTCACCGAGCGGAGCGCGAGCGAGATGTTGTGGAGCGCGGTCAGGTGCGGGAAGAGATTGAACTGCTGGAAGACCATGCCGACGTGCCGGCGGAGCTGGAGCGGGCCGCCGCGCCTGCCGCGCTCCCCCGGCAGGCCGGGCCCGTACTCGACCCCGAGCAGGCGCACCGAGCCCTCGCTCGGCTCTTCCAGCAGGTTGATCGTGCGCAGGAGCGTCGACTTGCCGGAGCCGGACGGGCCGAAGACGACGACGTGCTCCCCCGTGTGGATCGTCAGGTCGACGCCGTGCAGGACCTCGGTCGCGCCGAACGACTTCTTGATCCCGCGCAGCTCGACGACGACGTCCGTGCCCGCTCTCGCGGGCGGCTCGGTCATCGTCGCCGTACGCGGACTGTCGAGAAGAGACGTTCGCATGGTGGCCGCAACGTCCGCATCGTGAACCCCCGGCCTACGGCTTGTCAAGCAGGTGACGAGGTCACGCGAGCCAGCCGCCGTCCACGACGAGCACGTGCCCCGTCACGTAGGAGGCGGCCTCCGAGCTCAGGAAGGCGACCGCGGCCGCGATCTCCTCCGGGCGCCCGAGCCGGCCGAGCGGGACCCGCTCGCGTCCGAGCGCCTCGAGCTCGGCGTGCGAGGCGAGCCCGAGCGACAGGTCGGTCTCGACGGTGCCGGGGGCGACCGCGTTGACGCGGATCCCGGCGGGCGCCGCCTCGCGGGCGACCGCCTGGGTGAGCAGCCGAACCGCCCCCTTCGACGCGTCGTAGGCCGCCATCGGACCGGTCGAGGCGGTGAAGCCGGAGGTCGAGCAGACGGTGACGACGCTGCCGCGGCCGCGCGGCGTCATCGCCCGGACTGCGGCCTGGACGACGAAGAAGACCCCGCGGACGTTCACGGCCATCAACCGGTCGTACTCCGCCGGCTCGACCTCGGCGAGCGGCAGCCGGAAGGCCACGCCGGCGTTCGCGACCACCGTCCCGAGCGGTGTCTCGGCGTCGACCCGGGCGATCACGTCGCGCACCGCCGCGACGTCCGTAACGTCGAGCGCGACCGCTCGGGCCGAGAGACCTTCCCGGCGCAGGGCCTCAGCGCAGTCCTCCGCCCCGGCCTCGTCGACGTCCGCCACGACCGTCTCGTCGCCCCGCCCTGCGAGGGCGCGGGCGATCGCGCTGCCGATTCCCCTCGCGCCGCCGACGACGAGCGCGCCGGCGGGACGCTCAGCGGACGTTGCTGGCACCGTTCAGGTCGATCGTCGCGCCGGTCAGGTGGCGGCAGGTCCCCGTCGCTAGGAAGGCGATCAGCTCCGCCACCTCACCCGGCGGCACCATCTCTCCCAGCGCGAGCGCCGCGTTGACCGCCTCGACGCCGCCGCGCGCCGCGGCCGAGGCTTCCGACAGCCGCGTCCGCACGATCCCGGGAGCGACCACGTGGGCGAGGATCCCGCTCGAGGCGTAGTTGCGCGCGACGGTCTGGGTCAGGTTCGCGAGCGCCGCCTTGGAGGCCGCGTAGGCAGCGAGGCTCGAGATCGCCGAGCCGCGCTGCGCAGCCCAGCTCGAGAGCGTGATCACGGTTCCGCCGCCCTGCTCGAGGAAGTGGCGGACCGCCTCGCGGATCAGGCTCGCCGGCTCGAGCACGTTCACCTGGAAGGCCTCCTGCCAACCCTCGTCCCAGTCCTCGTCGGCACCGTCGAACTGCGTGGTCGGCATCGTCGCGGCGTTGACGACGAGGACGTCGATCCGGCCCCGCCAGGCCACCGCCTCCCCCCAGAGGGAGCGGGCAGCGCCTCCCTGCGAGAGATCGGCCTGCACGAGCAGCCGGTCGGCCTCGGGGATTCCGGCGACCGCCTCCTCGGCCCCCTCCCGGTGCGAGCCGTAGTGGGCCACGAGCGCTGCGCCGCGCTGGCCGAGGGTGCGCGCCGTCGCCGCGCCGATGCCGCGCGAGGCGCCGGTGAGCAGGATCGTCCGGTCGCCGAGGTCGCTCACGACCGCATCCGCGCGTACTGGCCGGCTGCGTCCTCGTCCTCCCAGTCGACGTTGACGACGATCTCGTCGACCCCCGCCTCGGCCAGCGCCGGGAGCGCCGCCGCGACCTCGTCGGGCCGGCCGGCCGACTCGACGAGGCGCAGGACGACGCGGCTCGCGCCGGGATCTCGCCCCGCCTCCGCCGCCGCCGCTCGCATCGTCGCGGCGCCCGCTGCGAGCGCGCCGGGGTCGAGCTCGGTGAGGGATTGTTGCGCGAGCCAGCCGTCCGCGACCCGGCCGGCGCGCCTGAGCGCCGCCGGCGAATGACCACCCATCAGGAACGGGATCGGGCCGGCCGGGGCCGGCAGGCAGAGCACCCCCTCGGGCAGCGTGTAGCGCTCGCTCGAGCGGGCGGCCGGCGCGCCCGTCCAGCAGTCGCGCGCGATCTGCATCCACTCGACGAGGCGCCCGCCGCGGCCCTCGAAGGGGACGTCGAGCGCCTCGAACTCCTCGCGCAGCCAGCCCGCGCCCACCCCGAGTCTGAGCCGGCCGCCGCTCGCGATGTCGATCGAGGCGGCCTGCTTGGCGAAGAGCACCGGGTTTCTGAGCGGGAGGACGAGGACGGCCGTGCCGAGCGCAGCCCGCTCGGTCGCGGCTGCCATGAGCGCGAGCGCGACGAGGGCTTCGACGTACGGCGTGTCGGTCGGCCAGGTCGCCTTCCCGTCGGCCGCGAAGGGATAGTGGGAGTCGATCGTCTGCGGCAGGACGATGTGATCGCTGACCCAGAGCGACGCGAAGCCGGCTCCTTCGAGCCGCTCGGCCATCGCCGGGATCCCGAGCTCCAGTGGGTAGCGGCCACTGTTCGGGACGAGCGCACCGATCCGAACGGAGCCCACCGCCGCCACTCAATCACACCTCGGCGCCGCACCGGTCCGACCAGCCGGACCGCGCGAATTCGTCGTGTACCTTGCCGCCCGTGCCCACGATCATCTACGGGACGCGTGAGCCGTTCGAGGCCCCGAGCCTCCGCGTCGACCCGGTGCGGATCGGGTGGGACGCGAAGCCGTACGGGCTCTGCCGCGGCGAGGTCTGCGTCCCGTTTCCCGTCGAGAACGGCCTCATCGCCCTCGTGGCGTTCGCGGAGCGGCTGCGCCAGCCGGTCGTGCACGAGGGCGACGTCTGGGCGTTCGGCGAGCCGCGCCGACCCACCTCGCTCGAGGCGCCGGACTTCACGCTCCCGGACGTCGACGGGCGCGAGCACTCGCTCTCGGACGCGCGCGGGAAGAAGGTGATGCTCGTCACCTGGGCCTCCTGGTGAGGCTGCCGCGAGGACCTGCCCGTGTGGCAGGTGCTGGTGGACGAGCTCGAGCGGTTCACCGTGATCTCCGTCGCGCTCGACTCCGACCGCGAGGCCGCCGCGCGCTACATCCGCCGCTACCGGCCGACGTTTCCGGCCCTGATCGACGAGCGGCACCTTGTCGCGGAGCTCTGCGGGATGGTCAACGTCCCGAGCGCGATCTGGATCGACGAGGAGGGACAGGTCGCGCGGCCGACGCACATCGCCGGCATGGGCGAGGCCTGGCGCACCGAGACCGACCGCTCGAGCGCGACGCGGCAGATGAGCGAGGAGGGGAACGCGCGGATGCACGGCACCCGCGACGCGTACACCGCCGCCGTCCGCCGCTGGGTGCTCGAAGGAAAGCACGAGCGGCGGGAGCCGCTGCCCGACGCCGGTGACAGCGCCGCGCACGCACACTTCCGGCTCGCGACGTACCTGCACGAATGCGGCCTCGCCGGCGCGAGCGAGCACTTCGCCGAGGCGGTGCGGCTGCGCCCGTGCAGCTGGAACTTCCGGCGTCAGGCGCTCGCGCTGGAGCAGCCGGACGACCTCTGGCGGCAGTTCTGGGACGCTGTCGACGCGACGCCGCCTGGGCAGTACTACCCGCTCGAGGAGGACCTGTAGCGGGACGGTGCCGGCCTGCCCGATCGGCGCCAGTGCCGAATTGACCGGCTCGGTGAGAGCGCTTATGGTGTTCGTTCTGAGCACAATGGTTCGCAACTCGAACGCTTTCCCCTTTCCCCGGCGTACGGCCGAGATCGTCCCGCTCGCGGCTGCGATCGCGGAGCTCGTCCGCGACGGCGACACTGTCGCCCTCGAGGGGTTCACGCACCTGATCCCGTTCGGCGCCGGACACGAGATCGTCCGGCAGGGCCGGCGCGACCTCACGCTCGTGCGCATGACCCCGGATGTGATCTACGACCAGCTGATCGGAATGGGCTGCGCGCGCCGCCTCGTCTTCTCCTGGGGCGGCAATCCGGGCGTCGGCAGCCTGCACCGCTTTCGCGACGCCGTCGAGCACGGGTGGCCGGTCCCGCTCGAGCTCGAGGAGCACAGCCACGCCGGGATGGCGAACCGCTACGCGGCCGGTGCGTCGGGCCTGCCCTTCGCCGTGCTGCGCGGCTATGCGGGCAGCGACCTCGTGCGCGAGACCGACTCGATCCGGACGATCGAGTGCCCGTTCACCGGCGAGACCCTCGCTGCCGTGAGCGCCCTCAACCCCGACGTCGCCGTCATTCACGCGCAGCAGGCCGACCGGGCAGGCAACGTCCAGCTCTGGGGCATCTCGGGGGTCCAGAAGGAAGCGGTCCTCGCCGCGACCCGCTCGCTCGTGACGGTCGAGGAGCTGGTCGACGAGCTCGAGCCCCGGCCCGGCTCGGTCGTCCTCCCGGCCTGGGCGATCGACTTCGTCGCCCTCGTCCCCGGCGGAGCGCAACCGTCGTACGCCCACGGCTACTCCGAGCGCGACAACGACTTCTACGTCGCCTGGGACGCGATCAGCCGCGACCGCGACAGCTTCCGCGCCTGGATGGAGGCTCATGTCCTCGGCGCCTGAGCTTCGGGCGGAGAGCGCCGTTGCGGATGACTGGACGTCGGAGGAGATGATGACTGTGGCGGCGGCGCGCGTCCTCGACGACGGGGCCGTCTGCTTCGTCGGGATCGGCCTTCCCAGCACCGCCGCGAACCTCGCCTGCCGGCTGCACGCGCCGCGACTCATCCTGGTCTACGAGTCCGGAACCCTGGGCGCCCGCCCCGTCTTCCTCCCCCTCTCGATCGGCGACGGGATCCTCGCCGAGAGCGCGACCGCGGTCGTCGGCGTCGTCGAGACGTTCAATTACTGGCTCCAGCCCGGCCGGATCGACATCGGCTTCCTCGCCGGCGCGCAGCTCGACCGCTTCGGGAACATCAACACGACGGTGATCGGCGAGTCGTACCGCGCGCCCCGTGTGCGGCTGCCCGGCGCAGGCGGGGCACCCGAGATCGCCGCCTCGTGCCGGGAGGTGATCGTGATCATGCGTCAGACTCTCCGCACCTTCGTCGAGCGCGTCGACTTCGTCACCTCCGTCGGGTACGGGAGCGGCGGCGGGGACCGCGAGGGCTATGGCTTCAGCGGCTCCGGGCCGAAGTCGGTGATCACGGATCTCGGGATCCTCGAGCCGGACCCGGTGAGCCGCGAGCTCGTCCTCACCCAGCTCCACCCCGGGGTGACCGTCG
>JACCZA010000237.1 GCA_013696185.1 Actinomycetota bacterium | reverse complement strand
CGACGGCGATCCCGCCGTCGCGAGTCGTCTGGCCACTGCCTTCGGGCGGGAGTTCCCGAAGTACCGGCATCAGCTCAACACCGCCTCGCTCCGGAGGGCGCGCAACGACGTGGAAGCACGCATTCGCGAGCTGCAGGCATCCACCGACCGGCGCTCGCCGCAGTACGCGCGCACGCTGATCGACAAGGCAGAGCAGCTGCGCACGTTCGAGGCGCTCGAGGGCTCGAACGCGTTCCTGCTGCGAGCGGCGACCGGCGCCGTCAAGATCCAGCCGCGACCGCTGCGCAGCGCCGCCCTCGGTCTCATCCTGGGCGCCTTCCTCGGGCTCGGGCTCGCGCTCCTCTGGGAGGTCCTCGACACGCGCGTGCGCTCCGCGGAGGAGATCGGCGACCGGCTGAAGCTGCCGTTGCTCGCCCGGGTGCCCGAGCCGCCCCGCCAGCTCGCGCGACAGAACCGGCTCGTGATGGTCGCCGATCCCCGCTCGAGCCAGGCCGAGGCGTTTCGCATGCTGCGCACGAATCTCGAGTTCGTCAATCTCGAGCGCGAAGCGCGGACGATCATGATCACGAGCGCCGTCGAGCGGGAAGGCAAGTCGACGACGATCGCCAACCTCGCGGTCGCGCTCGCGAAGGGCGGGCGACGCGTCGTGCTCGTCGACCTCGACCTGCGGCGGCCGTTCCTCGACGTGTTCTTCGGGCTCCAGGGGCGCCCCGGGCTGACGGACGTCGCGCTCGGCCGCGTGTCGCTCGAGGACGCGATCGCCCCGATCTCGATCGCCGAGGGGGGCCGGGGCGGAGCCAGGAACGGCCACGTCTCCACCATGGACGGGGTACTCGAGGTGCTTCCGTCCGGGCCGATCCCGCCCGATCCGGGAGACTTCATGGGCACCCGCCGGCTCCAGGACATTCTCGCGCTGCTCGGCGAGAGGGCCGACCTCGTCTTGATCGACGCGCCGCCCCTCCTGCACGTCGGCGACGCGCTGGCGCTGTCGGCCCATGTCGACGCGCTCCTCGTCGTCACGCGCCTGTCGGTCGTCCGCACGCCGATGCTGGCCGAGGTGCAGCGTCTCCTCGACTCGTGCGCGGCGAGCAAGCTCGGGTTCGTCGAGACCGGCACGGAGCAGGGTGCGGCGTACGGCTACGGCAGCTACTACCACCCGACCGAGAGGCAACCCGAGTCCGAACTGGTTGCCTGAGCGTGTAGTGGTGGACCACGCTGCGACCGCCAGCTCCGCTGAAGCACCACGACGCGGCAATCGACAGGAGCAGCCGAAGGCCGTGCTCGAGATCCGGGGCGGGCCCGGGCGTATCTCGCTCGCTGCGCTGCGCGAGCTGTGGCTCTTCCGCGAGGTGCTCGCCGCGTTCGTCGTCCGGCACGTCAAGGTCCGGTACAAGCAGGCGGCCGTCGGCATCGGCTGGGCGATCCTCCAGCCCGTGATCGCGGCAGCCCTGTTCGCCGTCTTCCTCGGGCGACTCGTCGACGTCCCGAGCGAGGGGTCGCCCTACCTGCTCTTCGCCCTCGCGGGCATGGTCGCCTGGAACTACTTCTCGAGCGCCGCCGGGGCTGCGATCGACAGCCTCGTGACCGATCAGGCTCTCATCCGGAAGGTCTACTTTCCGCGCGAGGTGCTGCCGCTCGCGTCGGTCGCGGCGGCAGTGGTCGACTTCCTCGCGGCGCTCGCGACCCTCCTCGTCGCTGCGTGGCTGTACGGCGCCGCGCCGGCCGTGCAGTGGCTCGCGCTCCCGCTGAGCCTGCTCCTCCTCGTCCTGGCCGCCGCGGCTTTCGGTCTCGGGCTCTCGGCAGTCAACGTCTACTACCGGGACGTGAGGTACGCGGTGCCGTTCCTGCTCCAGATCGGTCTCTTCGCGAGCCCGGTCGTCTACTCGCTGAGCGCCGTGCCCGAAGGCTGGCGCGAGCCCTACGCGATCCTCAATCCGATCGCCGCCGCGATCGACGGCGTCCGTCGCGTCGTCCTGCACCACGAGTGGCCCGACGTGACGCTGACCGCGGGCGCCTTCGCGTGGACGCTCCTGCTGCTCCTCGCCGGCTACACCTGCTTCAAGCGCCTCGAGCGCGGCTTCTCAGATCGGATCTAGGAGATGGCGTCGGCCCTCTCGTTCGACCACGTGTCGAAGAGCTATCGGGGCGCGCAGGAGTACCGGGCGCTCCGCGACGACGTCATGGCGGGCGTCGCCCGCCTCGCGCGGGTGCGCAGGCCCCCCCGGCGGGTCGTCAACGCGCTCGACGACATCAGCCTCGATGTCCCCGAGGGGCAGTCGTTCGCGCTGATCGGGTCGAACGGCGCGGGCAAGACGACGGCGCTCAAGATCGCGAGCCGGATCGCCTATCCGACGAGCGGGCGCGTTCGCGTCCGCGGCCGCGTCGGAGCCCTGATCGAGGTCGGCACGGGCATGCATCCCGAGCTCACCGGGCGCGAGAACATCCAGCTCTTCGGCCGCATCCTCGGCCTGTCGCGGCGCGACGTGTCCCGCCGGTTCGACGACATCGTCGACTTCGCCGCCATCGGTCCCGCCATCGACCAGCCGGTCAAGCAGTTCTCCTCCGGTATGGCGCTCCGCCTCGGGTTCGCGCTCGCGGCGCACCTCGAGCCCGACGTGCTGCTCGTCGACGAGGCGATCGCCGTCGGCGACGCGGGGTTCCAGTACCGCTGCGTCGAGCGGATGTCCGACCTCGTCAGGGAGGGGAGGACCCTCGTCTTCGTCTCCCACGACATGAGCGCCGTCGAGACCCTGTGCGAGCGCGCGGTCCTGCTCCGCGACGGGCGGGTCGCGCTCGACGGGCCGGCCCGCGACGTCGTCCACGAGTACCTCCTCTCCGTACACGCGAGCCTCGTCGAGCAGGACACCGACGGCGCCGTCCCGGGCGAGGACCTGGAGATCGCGTCGGTGGCCCTGCTGGATGCCTCCGGCCAGGAGATCAGCGAGGTACCCACGGGCGAGGCGATCACCATCCGGGTCGGGTACGTCGCCCACCGGCCGATCCGCAGGCCGCAGTTCTCCGTGGGCCTTACCCACGGCCCGGCCGCGCCGCTCTCGGTCGCGTCGATGCTCGTCGACGGACGCACGCCGGACGTCCTCGCCGGCGCAGGCCACGTCGACTGCACGTTCGAGCACCTGCCGCTGCAGCCGAGGACGTACGAGATCTGGGGGGAGGTGCGCGGCGAGGCCGGCACGGGAGACCTCGTCACCTGGCAGCGGCTGCGCCGGATGCGGGTGACGGGCGACATCCTGGGAGAGGGCAAGAGCGTCGTCACGCACTCGCTGGTCTACGGACCCGTACGCATCCCCTACCACTGGACGCTGCCGGGGGAGGCTTGAGTGACGGACGGCGTCCGCGCCTCGATCCTCGTCTGCACCCGGAACCGGGCGGATCTGCTCGCCGGCTGCCTGGAGTCGATCCTCGCGGATCGGTCGGCAGTTCCGCGGGAGCTGATCGTCGTCGACAACGGATCGAGCGACGGCACGGGTGACGTCGTGCGGCGCGTGGTGGGCGACCGCCCCGAGACCCCTGTCCGCTACGTCCGCGAGCTGCGGCCGGGCAAATCCGCCGCTCTCAACACAGGCGTCGCGCTCACGCGCGGAGACTTCGTGCTCCTGACCGACGACGACGTGCTCGTCGAGGACGGGTGGGCCGACGCGCTGGTGTCGGGCTTCTCCGGGGCGGACGTCGGCGGAGTCGCCGGGCGCATCCTGCCGCGCTGGCCCTCGTCGCCGCCCCGGTGGATGGCGGGCCCTCACGCCGAGCGCGTCACGCTGCCCGACTTCGGTACGCGTCCGCGCCTGCTCGAGTCGTCCGAGCACCCGGTCGGGGCGAACCTTGCGCTGCGGGCGGAGCTCCTGCGAGCGGGCGGGGATCCTTTCCACCCCACGCTCGGGCCGTCGGGACAGTTGAAGCTCGACGGCGAGGAGTTCCACCTGCTCCGCCGGGTGCGGGCCCGGCACCGCATCGCCTACCGGCCCGAGGCGCTCGTCTTCCACCGCATCCTCCCCGACCGCATGAGCTGGAGCTCGATGCGCCGCGCCTGGTTCCAGGGCGGGTTCGGCATCGCGCGGAGCGAGCGACTCGAGCGTGGCACCGAGCTCTCGCTTCCTCGCCGTCTCGTGAGGAGCGCGCGCACCTACGCGGGCGCAAGGCGGCTCAGGAAGCGCAACGAGGGCCTGGCGGATCCCGGGCCTGCCGACGCGTGGGAGGAGTTCTCCGCCTACGCCTGGGCCGGGACGCACCTCGAGCTCCTCTTCGGGCGCATCCCTCCTCTCGCGAACTGGATCGCGAAGCGCCTCGCGTGAGCAACCCGGATCGGAACGGCCCGCGGGTGTCCGTCATCGTGCCCATGCGCGACAGCGAGTCGCTGCTGCCCGGCCTCCTCGCGAGCCTCGACGAGCAGACGCTCGCGCCCGAGCTCTTCGAGGTCGTGCTCGTGGACGACGGCTCGCGCGACGGGACACGGGCTCTCGCCGCCGCCTGGGCGGCCGCGGATTCCGCACGCAGGCGTCTAGTCGCGGGCGAGGGCCGGGGTCCGGCCGCCGCGAGGAACCTCGGCGTCGCCGCGGCGCACGGCCGGTGGATCGCGTTCACCGACAGCGACACCAGGCCTGACAGCCGCTGGCTCGAGTCGGCCCTAGTAGCGCTCGACAGCACGGGCGCCCGCGCCCTCGAGGGGGCGATCGGACCGTGGCCGGAGGGAGCCGTCGACGGCCACCGCGTGCTCAACCCGACGGGCGGTCGCTACATGACTGCCAACATGGTGTACGAGCGAGAGCTCCTGCAGCGGCTCGGCGGCTTCGACGAGCACTTCGAGGCGCCCTTTCTCGAGGACTCCGACCTGGCGTTTCGTGCGCTCGCAGCGGGATTCGAGATCCCGTTCGCGCCTCAGGTCGTCGTGCGCCACCCGGTCGTCGAGATCTCTCCCCGCGACTTCCTCGGCAGCGCGAGGAAGCTGCGCTGGCTCGCGCTTCTCGCCGCGAAGCACCCGGACCGCTACAGGAACGAGATCCGGCCGCTGATCCGGCCCGTCTCGAGCATCGATATCGACGTCGCGCTCGCCGGGCTGGCGGCGCTCGGGCTCCCGCGGGCGAGCGGGCTCGCCCGCTTGGCGTGTCTCGCCGTCGCCGCCAACGGGACGAGGAGGGCTCTTGTCTCGGGACGCGTGCTCGACGGAGCAGGCGGGGCGCCGGCGCGGGCGGCGGTCTCGCTCGCGCTTCCCTTCGTGAAGACGTTCTGGATCCTGGAGGGATCGATCCGCTTCCGGAAGCTGGTCTGGTGACCGGCTCCGCGAACGGCTCGTCGCGCAGGCTCAGGCTCGTGTTCGTCGTCGCGCGCTCGTGGCCCTCGCTCGGAGGGATCGAGTCGTTCCTGCACCACCTGACCCGGGAGCTCGGCACGCGCCACGACGTGACGGTGCTGGCCCAGCGCATCGACGCCGGCGTCACGGGCAGGCTGTCGGACACCCTCCGGCCGCCACCTCCCTTCGAGGCGTTCCTCGACGGGCCCGTGCGCGTCGAGCCCCTGCGCGTTCCGCCGCCCCGGCGGCTCCTGCTCGTCCCGCATGCGGCCGGCGTCGTCCCCGTCCTCGCGCGCCACGCCTACGGACGTATGCGGCTGCCGCTGACCTCCCTGTACGCGAGGGTCGTCGCACCGGTGATCGGGGAGGCGGCCGGCCGGGCGGATCTGCTGCACGTCTTTGCCGGCGACCTGCTCGGCGCGGCCGCGCTTCGGGCGGGCCGTCTGCTCGGCGTGCCGGTGGCGATGACGCCGTTCGCCCACCGTGGGCAGTGGGGGGACGATCCAGCGGCGGCGGCGACCTACCG
>JACCZA010000227.1 GCA_013696185.1 Actinomycetota bacterium | reverse complement strand
TTCGTAGCGCGGCCGCGCGCCGACGACACGATCGACGCGGAGGAGCTCGCGGCGCGCCTGGGCGACCCCGGGCTCCTCGTCCTGGATGCCCGGAACCCGGACCGTTTCGCCGGCGAGCCAGGCATCGACCCGGTCGGCGGGCGCATCCCGGGGAGCCGGAACCTGCCGTACACCGACGCCCGGAGCATGCCGGCGGACGTCCTCGAGGCACCCGAGCTGGTGGTCTACTGCGGGTCGGGAGTCACCGCTTGCGTCGATCTGCTCGCCCTCGCCGAGCGGGGGCGTAGCGACGCGAGGCTCTACCCGGGATCCTGGAGCGACTGGTCGGCCAGGAACCTTCCGCTCGAGCGCGACGAGCCGTACTAGGGGGCCTAGGCCGCGTCGAGCGCTCGCGGGAGGGGCAGCTCGGCGACCTCGAGCGTCTGCTGCTCGCTCGCGCGCTCGAGCTTGCCCTCGAAGCGATCGAGCCGCTTCTCGGCGTCAGTGAACTTGGACTGCGCCCGACCGATGTGCGTGCCGACCAGCGCGAAGTCCTCCCGCAACCGGCCGAAGTCCTTCTGCAGCTGGGAGCAGTAGGCCATCACCTCGTGGGCGTGCTGCTCGATCTGCAGACCCTTGAGTCCGAGCGAGATCACCTGCAGGTACGCGGTGAAGCTCGTCGGCGACACCGGGAAGACGCGCTTGCCGTGCGCGTAGGCGAGCAGCGCGCCGGTCTTGCCGCAGACGAGCTCGTAGTAGACCGCCTCGGACGGGAGGTACATGAGCGCGAAGTCGTAGGTGTTCTCCGCGGGACGCACGTACTTGAGGGCGATGGCGTCGACGTGGCCTCGCAGATCGCGCGAGAACGCCTTCTCGTGCAGGGCGCGCGTCTCGTCGTCGTCGGCCTCGACGAGACGCTCGAAGTTGTCGAGCGGGAATTTCGCGTCGATGGGGACGAGCCGGTCCACCTTGATCACGGCGTCGACGCGCTCGCCGCCCTCGAAGCCGTACTGCAGCTCGTAGGCCTCGCGTGGGAGCCGGTCGCGCAGCAGGTTGGCGAGCAGGATCTCGCCGAAGCCGCCGCGCGCCTTGGGCGGACGCAGCGCCTGCTCGAGCCGGGCGAGGTCCTTCGCACGCGAGAGCATCTGCGCGGTCGCCTCGTCGACCTTGCCGAGGCGCTCGTGGATCTGGGAGGTCGTGACCGACGCGCTCTCGAGCCGGCGGTCGACCTTGGTGTCGAGGTCGCCGAGCCGCCGGTCCATCGTCTCGATCACCGACTGGAGACGCCGGTCGACCTCCGCGTTGCGATCGACGAGGTGCCCACCCGTCTCGCTCCTGAGCCCCGTCAGCTCCGACCGCAGCACGCGGACGAGCCATACGCCGATCGCGCCGACGGCAGCGGCCAGGATCAGGATTCCGGCGAGGACGATCACGGGTCTGTAAACGATAGAGAGGCGGTCGGACGGCGGCCTGCAGACTTCGTGCCCTGGGCGTCGCGAGCCGATCGCTCCACGCGGCCGGCTGCCACTCCTGCCGCGCCGCCAGACGAAGAAGCCGGATTCGACTGACCCGAAGGCCTGTCGAACCCGGCGTGGGACGACCCTAGAGCAGTCGGCGCGCGCCTGTCAAGAGCCGGCTCCTCCCGGAAGCGTGGACGGCAGACGGCGCTGCTAGCATCGCGCCCGCTGTGGCGAAGAAATCCCGCACGCCGCCGCCGCCACGCCGCAACGTGCAGTCTCCCCGCACCCGCTCGGGGGGAAATCGCTCGCCGGAGGATCGCCGGCGCTGGCAGATCCTGATCGGGACGGCCGCGCTCGGCTTTCTCGGCCTCGCGGTGGTGATCGCCCTCGTCGCGTTCCGCGGCGGCTCGGGTGGCGCCCGGGAGGCGCTCGAGAAGGCCGGCTGCACGCTCCAGACGTTCCCGGCCTCCGCCTCCGGACAGCACGTCGAGCAGGCGCCGCCTCGCTCGCGCTACAACTCCTTCCCGCCGACGAGCGGCCCGCACAACCCCACGGCGGCGCCATTCGACGTCTACGACGAGCCGGTGGAGCAGTACCGGCTCGTGCACAACATGGAGCACGGCGGAGTCGCGATCCAGTACGGACGGGGGGTTCCCGAGGCGCAGGTGAGCGAGCTCGTCGCCTGGTACCGCGAGCACCCCAACGGGCTCGTGGTCGCACCTCTCACCGAGCTCGGCAAGACGATCGCGCTCGGCGCCTGGAACGCCGAGGCTCTGCAGCAGGGGGGTCAGGAGTCCTCCGACGGGCAGGGGATCCTGGCGAAGTGCCCGCGCTTCCGGGCGGGGGCCTTCGACGCGTTCGTCGACGCCTATGCCTTCAAGGGGCCGGAGCGGTTCCCGGAGGACGCGCTCGCGCCCGGCTCCTAGGCTCCTTGCCCCTCCGCCTCCCCTCTCAGCTCCTACCATGCGGGCAGAGCCGGGGTGGCGAAACTGGTCAGACGCGGCTGGCTTAAAACCAGCTGTCCCCTTGCGGGGCATGGGGGTTCGAGTCCCTCCCCCGGCACTCGGTGCGAGGGCGGGAGCTAGGTCCCCTCGTGCACCGTCACGATCGAGTCGAGCAGCAGCTGGTTCGGCACGCGCACCGTGTCGCCGCTCTCGGTGCGCACGAGCGTCGCCGCGCCCTCGAGCGCGACGATCTCGCCCGTGACGGCGCCGGCCGTGATGCGCTGGCCCACGCGGAAGGCGCCGCGCACGTAGCGACCGGCGCTCATCTGCCGGGCCACGTCGCGTCCACCGAGCCCGAACGCGAGCGCGACGGTCAGCGCGCCCGCGAGCAGGAGCATGCCGACGATCGCCGTCAGGATCGAGGTCGGGATCCCGAGCTGCGCGAGCGCGGTCAGCACGAAGAGCGCGACCACCGCGCCCTGTGCCAGCTGCGGCAGGGGGCCCGAGAGCGACATCTGATCGGTGGCGCGGCGCACCCAGTCGTCCACGAACTGGGCGAGGACGAAGCCGACGAGCACGAGCGCGAAGGCCACGAAGAGCTTCGGTAGGAAGAGCACGACCTCGTTCAGCGACTCGCTGAGCGTGCCGAGCCCGAGCATCGACACCGCGCCCACGACGACGACGACCGTGAGGCCGATGCGCACCGCGCGCCCCAGCAGCGCCGAGAGCGAGCGCGGCAGGCCGACGCGCGCGAGCGCGTCGTGGGCGCCGTAGCGCTCCCCCGCGTCGTCGAGCCCGACGGCGAAGACCGCACGGCGGACGAGCGAGCCCGCGATCGCAGCCACGATCAGCCCGACGACGAGCAGGATGATCGCGCCCATCAGGCCCGGGAGCGCGTCACCGATCGAGTCGCGCGCCCGGTCGAGGACCCCGGCGACGATCACTGCCGGTCCTCCCGACCGCCGAGGCGAACGCCCACAGCCAGCGCGACGCCCTCGACGACACCCGCCGCCAGCCCACCGATCGCGTGCAGCAGCTCGCGTACGGAGCGTTGCCAGCGGACGCCCCTCATCACCGAGCGGACGCCCTGCGGGTCACCCTCCTCGCGCTCGCTCTGCAGCAGGCCGAGCAGTGACTGCAGGCGCTGGTCGGAGGCTCGGTCGTCGGGCTCGTCGGGCTCGTCCGGTTTCATGCGGCAGGCAGCTCCCAGTCGTAGCTGTTGTTGCGGAGCGCCTCGATCAACTCGCGTCGGGCGCGGAAGAGCCTGCCCTTGACGCTGCCGAGAGGGGCGTTCGTGATCTCGGCGATCTCTTCGTAGCTCAGCCCCTCGAGATCCCGCAGGACGAGCACGGCGCGGTGGGCGGGCTGCACCTGCCGGAGCTTGAGCGCAAGCCGTTGCCGTCGCTCGCTCACCTCGAGCTCGTCGGCCGGCGTGCGCGCGTGCGCCGGTGTCTGCTCGGCGGCGGGATCGTCCGCGGGCGCGGCGGGCGGGGGGCGCCGGGTGGCCGCGTTGAGGGCGACGTTGTGCGCGATCTGCAAGAGCCACGCCCGGAAGGGCGAATCGCCGCGATACTGGTCGAGCCGGTGGAAGGCCCGCAGGAACACGTCCTGGCACAGGTCCTCGGCGTCTCCCGGCCCTGCGATCCGGGCTGCCACCCGCAGCACGACGGGACGGTGTCGCTCCACGAGCTGCTCGAAGCACGAGAGATCGCCGGCCCGAGTGCAGCGCACGAGCGCCTCGTCCGACAGGGCGGGAGCCTCGACCCTGGACAGGGAGATCATCTGAGACACCCGCCGCCATCTTGCACCAGAGGCGCCCCCGCCACAAATCTCGGGAGGGTCGTAACTTTCCGCGGCGACTCCGTGTCTTTCAGTCTCGAAGCGAGGAGAACGCCGCCGGTCGCTTCAGGCCGACCCCTTGCACAGGCGTGAGCGGCGCACAAACCCGAGAGGAGACAGGCATGCAGGGATCGATGACGCTCGACCAGCTCGACCAGATGCGGGGCAGCGCCGTCTATTCGTCCGACGGAGATAAGATCGGCTCGATCGAGGAGATCTTCTACGACGAGCAGACGAACCGGCCCGAGTGGATCGGCATCGGCACGGGCTTCTTCAGCACGAAGCGGGTGCTCGTCCCGGTCGAGGGCGCGAGCTTCGAGGACGATCGCGTGAACGTCCCCTACGGCAAGGATCAGGTCAAGGACAGCCCGGACGTCGACTCCGACGAGATCTCGCAGAGCCTCGAGGCCGATCTGTACGCCTACTACGGTCTCGGCTACTCCGAGCAGCGCTCCGACTCGGGCCTTCCCGAGGGCAGCGCCGGCATGACGCGCGACGTGGAGCGGAAGCGGGACACGGGCGACATGGACCTGACGCGCTCCGAGGAGGAGCTGCGCGTCGGCAAGCGCGAGGTCGAGGCCGGTCGCGTGCGTCTGCGCAAGTGGGTCGAGACCGAGCCCGTCCAGGCCGACGTCGAGCTGCGGCACGAGACGGTGCACGTCGAGCGCCAGTCGATCGACGAGGTCGTCTCCGGCGCCGACATCGGCGAGCAGGAGATCGAGGTGCCGCTGCACGAGGAGCAGGCGGTCGTCCAGAAGCGGGTGGTCGCGAAGGAGCGGATCGCGCTCGACAAGGACGTCGAGACCGAGCAGGAGACGATCACCGACGAGGTGCGCAAGGAGCGGGTCGAGGTCGAAGGTGCCGACGACGTCGAGAACCGGCGTCGCTAGAGCGAACGGCGCGGGGCCGGGACGGCTACGTCC
>JACCZA010000224.1 GCA_013696185.1 Actinomycetota bacterium | reverse complement strand
GCAGCGCCGCTCGGCAGGGGCTTGGCACGCTCTCGCGCAACGGATGCCTCGATCGTCTGCTACCGGGGTCTGACCCCGGTGGAGGCGCGGGTGCCCTTCGCGCCGATGGGCTGGCACACTCTCGCGCAGCGGATGCCTCGATCGTCTGATAGCGGGGTCTGACCCCGGTGGAGACGCGGGTGCCCTCCGCGCGGCTCGAGCTGGCCCCGCTCGCCGTCCCCGTCGTGGAGAGCGGCCGGCTTCGCTCCTACCGGCTGCGCGAGCTCTGGCCCCTCGTGCTCCTGCTCACGGGAGCGGCTCTGCTCCGCCTCGACGGCATCCGCTACGGGCTGCCGTTCGCCCTCCTCAACGTGGACGAGCGAAACGTCGTGCCGCGCGCCTGGGGGATGACGCACGGGGCCGGGCCGAACCCCGACTGGTTCGAGTATCCGACGCTCCTCATGTACCTGCTCGCCCCGCTGCAGGCGCTCCAGCCGGAGCCGTCGTACCTCTCCGCCAGGCTGGTCGTCGCCTCCCTCGGCGTCCTCGGTGTGGCGGCGGCATGGTGGCTCGGCCGGCGCGCGTACGGGCCGGGCGCCGGATGGGTGGCGGGCGCCGCGACCGCTGTTGCGACGACGCACGTGGCCTATTCGCACATGGCGGTGACCGACGTGCCGCTCACTCTCGCGGTGACCGTCGCGCTCGGGCTCGCGCTCGCGCGGCGGCTGGAGTGGGCCGGGATCGTGGTGGGGCTCGCGGCGAGCGTGAAGTACCCCGGCGCGCTCCTCCTCGTTCCGCTCGTGCTCGCGGGCTGGGGCCGGTGGCGCCGCCTCGGCGTCTCGCTCGTGGCCGCGGCGCTCGCCTTTGCGGCCACGAGCCCGTTCGTCGTCTCGCACCCGTTCCAGGCCGCCGACGACGCGCGCCGCGTGCAGCGGCTCGCGCAGGCGGGCTGGCTCGGCTTCGAGCACGACCACGCGACGCCCATCGCCTATCTCGACCGCCTCTGGGAGGGACTCGGTCCTGTGCTCCTCCTCGCCGCGGGCGGGCTCGTGCTCGCGCTCGTGCAGCGCCGCCGGGCAGACCTCGTACTCGGCGGCTTCCTGCTGGCGGAGGTGGCCTATCTCCTCACCCTGAACGCCCACTTCGACCGTTACGTCCTGCCGCTCGTCCCGGCGCTCGCCGCATTCGCCGGTCGGGTGCGGCCGCTCGTGCCGCTCGCGCTGGCGCTCTGTGTCGTCCCGCTCGCCTGGTCGCTCGGCCGGAACGCCGAGTTGCGCAAGCCGGACACGCGAGCCAGGGCCGAGGCATGGGTGCAGCGTGCGCTTCCCGCCGGGACGCGGATCGCGGCCGAGCCCTCCTCGCCGCCGCTTGTGCGGTTTCGCGTCACGAAGCTCGCGCTGCCGGGACCGGGGAGGTCGTTCGACTCGCGGCGCGACCTCGCCCGCCTGCGTGCGGACGGCGTCCGCTACGTCCTCGTGAACGGAGAGGTGGCCGACCGGGTGCTCGCTGCCCGCGAGCGCTACGGCCGCGAGGCGCGCTTCTACGACGACCTCGAGGCAGAGGCGCAGCCGGTCTTTCGCGTCTCGCCCGGAGCCGCGCTCGCCGGACCGTGGGTGACGATCTACCGCCTGTGAGCGCCGCGGCCCCGAGCGGCGGGGTGCACGCCGGGCGCGGGAGCCGACTCGAGCACCAGCGCTCGCTCCGGCGCCGGCCTATCATCTCCGCCGGGCCGAAGTGGCGGAACTGGCAGACGCGCTGGACTCAAAATCCAGTGCCCTCCGGGGCGTGTGGGTTCGATTCCCACCTTCGGCATCGCCGGGCCTGCGTGTGCGCGGGGAACACAAAGTTGAAACACCGCGCGCTGGGCCCGATACTGCCTCCCCACACGAATTCGATTCTCGGACTACACCGAGCGAGGCACGAGGAGGAACGTTGAGGAAACGCGGATTTCTAGGACTGATGGCCCTGCTGATCGCGTCGCTCGCGCTCGTGGCTGCCGGCTGCGGCGGCGACGACGACGAGTCGGCGGGCGACGGCGGCACGACGGCGGCCCAGACCGAGGACACCGGCGGCGGTGGCGGCGGCGACGTCGAGGCACTCCCGTCGTCCTCCTGCACGGCGATCGAGTACGAGGGAGAGGGCAGCCCGGACGTGATCATCACGACCGACCTGCCGCTTCAGGGCTCCTCGCGCGGGCAGAGCACGCAGATCGTGAAGGCGACACGCTTCCTTCTCGCCCAGCAGGAGTGGAAGGCCGGCGACACGAACGTCGGCTACCAGTCGTGTGACGACTCCACCGCGCAGGCGGCGAAGTGGGACTCGGGCAAGTGCAGCCAGAACGCGCAGGCCTACGCCGCCAACGAGAAGGTGGTCGGCGTGATCGGCACCTTCAACTCGGGCTGCGCTGCGATCATCATCCCGGTGCTGAACCAGGCTCCCGGCGGCGGCATCGCCATGGTCTCGCCGGCGAACACGTTCGTCTGCCTGACCGAGGGCGGCGCCGGCTGCGAGTCGAGCGAGCCCGACAAGTACTACCC
>JACCZA010000209.1 GCA_013696185.1 Actinomycetota bacterium | reverse complement strand
GAGACCGGCGGCGGCAAGCTCGTCCTCCTCGCAGGCCTCGCCGTCCTGTGGCTGCGAGCGGCGCACGGCGCGCTCTCGCCGAGGCGGCTCGCGCTCGTCGGGATGGTCGTCGTCGCGGGCGCTCTCGTCCTCGTCGGGCTCGACGCCCTGAGCGGGGGCTCGAGCCACGTCACCGAGGCCGTCGGGGGCGGGCCGGCAGGCCTCGTCGGCGACCTCGGCGACAGGCTCGAGCTGTCCGCCCGCCGCACGGTCCAGTCGCCCGGCGCGGCGCTCGCCGTGGTGCTCGGGCTGGCCGCTCTCGTCCTCTACGCCCTGCGCCGCCCGCGCTTCGCCACGAGCGACGCGCTGCTCGCCGCGGTCGCCCTCTCCCTCGTCGTCAACGACACGCCGACCGACGTCGCCGCGCTCGGCGCCCTCCTCTGCGGCTCGACGTGGCACTGGGAGCGGTGGCGCCAGATGCGGCAGGTATAGTCCCGCCGCAATGCGCGGCCGCGCGGCATGGTCTCTCGCTCTCATCGGAGTGCTCGCACTCCTCGCCGCCGGCTGCGGCGGGGGCGAGGAGGTCGCCGCGACTGCCGAGACCGTCGGCGGACCCGTCCCGACCCAGACCGAGTCGAGTGGCAGCGAGAGCACGGCGACCGAGACCGGCGGCGGCACCGAGACGCAGGGCGACGAGACGGACAGCACGGAGTCCGAGACCGGGAACGCCGAGACCGACACCGAGGATTCCGAGACGGAGACCGGCGAGACGGAATCCGGGACCGGGACGGGCGGAGGCGGCGGAGGCGCTGCCTCGGGAGACGCCCAGGCCGGCCAGGCGATCTGGAGCGCGAACGGGTGCGGCGGCTGCCACACGCTCGCCGCGGCGAACGCGACCGGCAACGTGGGTCCGAATCTCGACGAGGAGAAGCCCGAGCACGACCTCGTCGTCGACCGCGTGACGAACGGCAAGGGCGTGATGCCCTCCTTCAAGGCCTCGCTCAGCGACGAGGACATCCAGAACGTCGCCGCCTACGTCGTCGAGTCCACGAGCGGCGGGTAGCTCCCTCCCCGCGGGCTTCCCGCGGCACGTCGACGCCTTCGCCTGCGACCTCGACCGGACGCTGATCGGCGAGGACGCGACCCTGCGGCCGCGCACGAGGGCTGCGATCGCCTCGGCGCGCGCCGCGGGCGCCCACGTGCTGCTCGTCACCGGCCGCATGTTCAGGTCGGTGCTCCCGTATGCGCGCGAGGCGGGCATCGTCGAGCCGCTCGTCTGCTACCAGGGCGCCGTCGTGGCCGAGCCGGAAACGGGCGAGTTCCTGCGTCACGAGCCGATCCCGCTCGATCTCGCCCGCGAGACGATCGAGCGCGTGGTGCACGCCGGCCACCACCTCAACTGCTACGTGCGCGACGAGCTCTACGTCGCCGAGGTCACCCCGGAGGCGCGCGCCTACGCCGACTTCCAGGGTCTCGAGATCCACGCGGTCGGCGATCTGCTCGACTGGCTCGACGAGCCTCCGACGAAGCTCGTCGCCGTCGGCGACCCGGACGAGCTCGACCGGTTCGAGCTGCGCGTGAAGGAGCACTTCGACGGCCGGCTCTTCATCTCGAAGTCGCTGCCCTACTTCCTCGAGTTCGCGAGCCCCGAGGTGACGAAGGGCACGGGCCTCGCCTTCGTAGCCGCCCACCTCGGCTTCCCGGCCGAGCGAACTGTCGCCTTCGGCGACGGCGAGAACGACGTCGAGCTGCTCGAGTGGGCGGGCTACGGCGTGGCCGTCGCCAACGCCCACCCGCGCCTGCTCGAGCTCGCCGACCACGTGTGCCCACCGGTCGAGGAGGAGGGGGTGGCCCAGGTGCTCGAGGCCTACGTCGCCCTACACTCCGGCGCATGATCGACCTCAAGGCCGCGCGCAACGATCCCGAGCGGTATCGCACTGCGCTGGCGCGGCGGGGCGGGGTCGAGGCGTTCGACTCGCTGCTCGAGGCAGACGCGCGCTGGCGCGAGCTCGTGCCGCTCGTCGACGACCTGCGCGGGCGCCAGAAGCTCTCGGGCCGCCCCACCCCCGACCAGGTCGAGGGCCTGAAGCGGCTGAAGGAGGAGCTCCGCGAGGCCGAGACGCGCCTGGCGGCCGCCGAGGCCGAGCGCGACGAGGCGCTGCGGCGCGTGCCGAACCCGCCGCACGAGTCGGTGCCCGACGGCCGCTCCGAGGAGGACGCGGTCGAGGTCAGGCGGATCGGCGAGCCGCCTTCGCTCGCCGCTCCCAAGGATCACCTCCAGCTCGGCCGCTTCGAGATGGAGCGGGCGGCGCGGCTCTCGGGCTCGCGCTTCGGCTTCCTCGTCGGGGACACGGCCCTGCTCGCGCTCGCGCTCTACCGGCTCGCGCTCGAGCGGCTGGTCGCGAAGGGCTTCACGCCGATGCTGTCGCCCGTGCTCGTCCGCGAGGAGGCGATGTACGGCACCGGCTTCTTCCCCACCGACGCGTCCGAGGTCTACGAGATCGCTGCGGACGGGCTCTACCTCGTCGGCACCTCCGAGGTCGCACTCGCCGGGTTCCACATGGGGGAGATCCTCGACGGGGGCGAGCTGCCGCTGCGCTACTGCGCGTTCTCGAGCTGCTTCCGGCGCGAGGCGGGGGCGGCGGGGCGCGACACGAGAGGGATGTTCCGCGTGCACCAGTTCCAGAAGGTCGAGATGTTCTCGTACACGCGCCCGGAGGACTCCTGGGAGGAGCACGAGCGGCTGCTCGCGATCGAGGAGGAGCTCGTCGCCGAGCTCGAGCTCCCCTACCGCGTCGTCAACACCGCGGCCGGCGACCTCTCCTCCGCGGCGGCGAAGCGCTACGACATCGAGGCGTGGTTCCCCTCCCAGGAGCGCTACCGGGAGATCACGTCCTGCTCGAACACGACCGACTTCCAGGCGCGGCGCCTCGGCACGAGGCTGCGCGGCGAGCGCGGGCTCGAGCCCGTCCACACGCTGAACGGCACCGCGGCCACCGACCGCTGGGTGCTCGCGCTGCTCGAGAACCGCCAGCGCGAGGACGGCTCCGTCAGCGTGCCGGAGCCGCTGCAGCACTACGGCGCCCCGGCCGAGATCCGGGCGGAGCAGGGCTAGACTCGATCGCCGGCGGGGTGCCGGAGCGGTCGAACGGGGCGGTCTTGAAAACCGTTGGGCGCGCAAGCGTCCCGTGGGTTCGAATCCCACCCCCGCCGCTGGTTTTCCAGTGCAACGCGACGTTGCGATTCCTCGTGCTCGCAAGCTGCCGAGTCAACGGGGAGGGCGCAAACCGCCCAGCGTGACCGCGACCAGCCGGCGGACAGCGGCCTTGGAGCGCAGGCCGCTCGCTGCCGTGAGGGCGTGGAGACAGTAGGTCGCGAGCTCGTCCGGCGCGACATCGTCCCGAAGCTCGCCGGTCTCCGCGCCCTCGCGCAGCAGGTCTCGGACGAAGTCGCTCAGGTGCTGCTCGGCTCGAGCGACGTGCTCGCCTCGATGCAGCAGCGCGGCGAGCTCGCTGCCGTGATGCTCGTGCTGGATGAGCGCGTAGGTCTCGAGCACGGCTTCGAGCCGCTCGCGGGCGACGCCGGCCCGATCCCGGGCCTCGGCGAGTTGCTCGAGGTGCGCGGCGACCTGACGTTCGTGCCAGGCGAGGAGAATCGCCTCGACGTCCGGGAAGTACTTGTACAGCGTCGCCCGTCCGATGCCGGTCTCGTGGGCGATCTGGGACATCGTCACGGCCGCCAGCCCGTGCTCGCTGACGAGGGCAGCCGTCGCGTCGAGCGTCGCGTCGCGTACCGCGCGGCGGTGCGCCTCGATCGTCTCGCTCCACAGCTTCGGCACCGGATCACCATACGCCATGACCGCATTAGGAGAC
>JACCZA010000180.1 GCA_013696185.1 Actinomycetota bacterium | reverse complement strand
CCACCGCGCCCTCGCGCGGCCGCGGCGGGCCGGGACGCCCGACCCGCCCTGCCGGAGTGCCTCGGCGTTGCCGCCGCGGCCTCCTCGTCACCCTCCTCGGGCTCGACCTCGTTGCCGTCCTCGTCGACGAGCACGTACTCGTACTCGTGGCGGCGGCCCTTCTCCCGGCGGCGGCGCTGCTTCCTCGTCGGCACCGATCCAGCCTACCGCGCTCGGCTGCGGCTTCCCGCGCGTGCGGATGCGCGCTCGGCCTCCTCGGCCAGGCGGACGCGCCAGCGCCAGAAGCTGTACGCCGTCGCCACCACGAAGAAGCCGGCGGCGTAGACGAGCGAGCGCCCGATGCTGCCACCGGTGAGAAGGGCCGTGACGACGATCAGCGCCGCCAGCACGAGATGGAAGATCGCGGTGTCGCGGTAGGGGCGCCGCGGCGGCGGTTGCTCGGGCATCGTCCAGCGGCGCTTCCTCATCGGGCGCGGGCGCGGGTCGAGCCGGGGGCCGGACGCATCGGCCGAGTGTAGGTCGCCCGGGTCAGGCGCCGCGGCTGCCCGAGGTCCGCTCAGCGCTCGAGCAGCCGCAGCTCGAGCACGTGGGAGCTGTCGAAGCCGTCGATCCTGAGCACCGCGCCCGCCGCCGCCACGGCCGCCGCGGCCGGCATCAGTCCCACGAGCTCCGAGCCGGCGACGGCGGCGCCCCTCGCGCGAGCCTCGCGCTCGATCCGCTCCACGATCTCGTGCAGGGCCGCCGCCTCGTGATCCTCGATATTCATGCTGACCTGCACGAGCCCGGCGCGGGGCAGCTCGAGCCCGAGCGCGCGCACGCCCGTGAAGCCTCCCCCCGACTCCCGCACGAGCGCGGCGATCGCGCGCGCCGCCTCGAGGTCCGCACCCGCGAGGTTGACGTTGAACGCAACGAGTGGCCTGCGGGCGCCGAGGATCACGCCGCCGGCCCGCTCGTCGAGCGAGGGCGGGCCGAAGTCAGGCGTCACCTCGCCCGCGGCGATCCGGCGCGCGAGCTCCGCGGGGCCGCCGCGGCGGAAGAACGCCGGCCCGCGCCCGGGAGCGAGCTCGCCGTAGAGGAAGACCGGTAGGCCGAGCTCCGTGCCGACCCGCTCGGCGAGGCGCAGTGCCGCCTCCCGTGCTCGCGCCATGTCTCCGGGTACGAGCGGCACGATCGGGACGACGTCGGCGGCGCCGACGCGCGGATGAGCCCCCTCGTGCGCCCTCAGGTCGATCCTGCGGCTCGCGCAGGCGATACCGGCGAGGAGCCCCTCGACGAGCCGCTCGGGGCTTCCGACCAGCGTGTAGACGGAACGGTGGTGGTCGGGATCGCTGTGGACGTCCAGCAGGTCGGCGTGCCCGGCGAGCGCGGCGCCGATCGCGTCGATCGTCCCCCCGTCACGCCCCTCGGAGAAGTTGGGCACGGCCTCGAGGGGCAACTCCACCGGCGTACTCTAGGAGCAGGTGAAGGCGTACTACGAGCACCGCGCGCCGGAGTACGACGACTGGTACCTCGGCGAGGGCGCGTTCTCCGCGCGCGAGCGCCCGGCCTGGCGGGAGGAGCTCGAGGCGCTCGCGGGCGCGCTCCGGGCGCTGCCCGCGGCGCGCACCCTCGACGTCGCCTGCGGTACCGGCTTCCTCACGCAGCACCTGAGAGGCCCGATCGTGGGCCTCGACGCGAGCGAGACGATGCTCTCGATCGCCGGAGCCAGACTCCCGCACGCCCGGCTCGTCGTGGGCGACGCCCTGGCGCTGCCGTTCGGTGAGCGCTCGTTCGAGCGGGTCTTCACCGGCCACTTCTACGGCCACCTGGAGGACGAGCAACGGGCCGTGTTCCTCACGGAGGCACGCCGCGTGGCGACGGAGCTCGTCGTCGTCGACTCGGCACTTCGTCCCGACGTCGAGCCGGAGGGAGTCGAGGAGCGCGCCGTGCGCGACGGCTCGCGCTACGAGGTCTACAAGCGCTACTTCACGCCCGGGGGCCTGAGCGCGGAGCTCGGCGGCGGGCGCACGCTGCACGACGGCCGCTGGTTCGTCGCCGTCGCCGCGTGACGCGGCGCCGCTCGTCCTACCGCTCCCTGCGCTCGCTCCAGGGCGACAACGCCGTCTGCCGCGCCTGTGCGGAGGCCGGCTATCCGCTCGAGTCGCTGCCGGTGCTCGAGGGGAGGCCGGGTCAGCGCGCCTACCTCCTCGGGCAGGCGCCCGGAGTCGTCGAGGGCGAGGAGCGCCGCCCCTGGCGCGGGCGGGCCGGGCGCACGCTGCGACGCTGGCTCTCACTCGACGAGGACGCGTTCTACGCAGCGTTCTACTGCGCCTCGATCACCCGCTGCTACCCGGGCCGGCACCCCTCCGGCCGCGGCGACCGGACCCCCACTCTCCGCGAGCAGGAGCTCTGCGCCTTCTGGCGCGAGTGGGAGCTCCGCCTGCTGCGCCCTCGGCTGATCGTCCCGGTCGGAGGCCTCGCGATCCGCCGCCTGCTCGGAATCGACTCGCTCGGCGAGTGCATCGGCAAGAGCTACACGCTGGACGAGGCGATCGTCGTCCCCCTCCCCCATCCCTCGGGCGCCAGCAGCTGGCCCAACGATCCGGTCAACCGCGCGCGCCTCGGGAAGGCCGCGCACCACGTGCGGCGCGAGCTCGAGCTCATCGCCGGGCCACCGTGAGCATCCGGCGGCTCTCGAGCGTGATCGGAGCCTCGTCCTCCCCGTAGACCATCGCGGCGGCGAAACCTGCGTCCAGGAGCCAGTCCCGGAACTCGGCCGGTGTGAACATGCGGACGAAGAAGCGGCTTCTTCGCACCGTGCCGTCCCGGATGACGACGCGCTCGTCGAGCATGCGGCTCGACGCGGGATCGAACGTGCGGCGGTCGATCATGTAGTCGTCACCGCGCTCGATCACTCCCTCCGGCTGGAGGTTGCAGAGGATGCGGTCACGGTTGTTGTTCTCGATCAGCAGGCGGCCTCCCGGCCGCAACACACGGCGAGCCTCCCGGAGAACCTGCCGGTTGTCGGGGTCGCTGAAGTATCCGAACGCGGTGAACCAGTTGACGACCAGGTCGAAGCTCTCGTCGGCCAGCGGCAGCGAGCGCATGTCGCCCTCGACGTACGTGACTTCGACGCCGAGCTCGTCGGCGTCCCGGCGCGCACGCCCGAGGAAGAACGGCGATGCGTCGAGGCCCGTCACCCCGCATCCGCGCTGGGCCAGACGGTTCGAGATGCGTCCATGGCCGCAGGCGAGATCGAGCACCTCGAGACCGGCTTCGATGCCGAGCAGGCCCCAGACCAGCTCGACGTCCGCCTCGCTCTGCTCCGGCCCGATCCGGTCGTAGAAGTAGAGATAGTCGTCGCCGAAGACAGCCTCGAAGTCGAACTGGGGCTCGCCCACGCCCCAAGTCTTCACGCATGGCCGGACGGCTAGATTTCGACGGTGAGCGAGCCCGTTCCCTACCGCCGCACGTTCGTCCGGCTGCTCGGCTTCCTGCGGCCCTTCCGCACCTCGTTGATCGTCTCGATCGTGCTGGCCGCCGGGTCGCAGCTCGCGCAGATCGCGATCCTGCTCCTGACGGGGCGGGTGATCGACGAGGCGATCCGCCCCCGCGACCGGGGCGCGCTCACGCTCTTCGTCGGGGCGATCCTCGTGCTCGGCCTCGTGAAGGCGCTCCTGATGGTCGGCCGCCGCTTCATCTCGGGGCGGCAGGCGCTCGGCGTCGAGTTCGACCTGCGCGGGGTGCTGTACGCCCACCTGCTGCGGCTCTCCTTCGGCTTCTACGACCGCCATCAGACGGGCCAGCTGATGTCGCGGGCGACGATCGACCTGCAGGCGGTCCGCTTCTTCCTCGGCTACAGCCTCATCTTCTTCGCCCAGCACGTGCTCACGATCGTCGGCGTCACGGCGGTGATGTTCTGGCTCGAGTGGCGGCTCGCGCTCGCAGCGCTCGCGATCACGCCGCTGATCGTCCTCCTCGCCTACCGCTACAGCCACGTCTCCCACCCCGTCCTGCGCGAGGTGCAGCAGAGGCTGGCGGACGTGACGACCGTCGCCGAGGAGAACGTCGTCGGCGTCCACGTGGTGAAGTCGTTCGCGCAGGAGCGGCAGGAGCAGGAGAAGTTCGAGCGCCGCTCCGACGCGGTCTTCGCCGCGAGCGTCCACGCCAACCGCCAGCGCGCGCTCTACGTGCCGCTGCTCGCGTTCGTGCCGCTGCTCGCCCAGGCCGCCGTCCTGCTCGTCGGCGGCCGCATGGTCGTGAGCGGCTCGCTCTCGGTGGGCGACTTCTTCACCTTCAACCTCCTCGTCGTCCTGCTCGTCCTGCCGCTACGCCAGCTCGGCATCCTGATCGGTCAGGGCCAGCGCGCGACCGCCTCGGGGGAGCGGATCTTCGAGGTGCTGGACGAGGTGGAGGAGGTGCGCGACCGCCCCGGCGCGCGGCCGCTCTCGGGAGGCGAGGGGCGCATCCGCTTCGAGGGAGTCGACTTCGGCTACGGGCCGGGGCGGCCGGTGCTCGAGGGGATCGACCTCGAGCTCGCAGCCGGTCGCACGGTCGCCCTGATCGGGCACACGGGATCGGGCAAGACGACGCTCGCCTCGCTCGTGCCGCGGTTCTACGACGTCACGGCCGGGCGGGTGACGGTCGACGGCGTCGACGTGCGGGATTTGCGCCTGCAGAGCCTCCGGGGCTCGATCGGCATCGTCGCCCAGGACCCGTTCCTCTTCTCGGCGACGGTGCGTGAGAACATCGCCTTCGGCGCCCTGGAGATCACCGACGACGAGGTCGAGCAGGCGGCACGCCTCGCGCAGGCGCACGCGTTCATCGAGGAGCTGCCCGAGGGGTACGAGACGGTGATCGGCGAGCGCGGGATCACGCTCTCGGGCGGCCAGCGCCAGCGGCTCGCGATCGCCCGCGCGCTGATCGTGAACCCGCGCATCCTGATCCTGGACGACGCGACCGCCTCCGTCGACGCGACCACCGAGGCGCGCATCCGGGTCGGCTTCCGCGAGGCGATGCAGGGCCGAACGACGCTGATCATCGCCCACCGCCTCTCGACGATCGCGCTCGCCGACGAGCTCGTCGTGCTCGACCGAGGCCGGATCGCAGGTCGCGGCACCCACGAGGAGCTGCTCGCGACGAACGCCGTCTACCGGGAGATCCACGACCACGGCCTGCTGGAGCAGGAGCTGGCGGAGCGCCTGGAGGCGACGGCGTGACCGACCGTCGCACAGATGCCACGGATCCGGCACCCGCGCGTCCACACCGCGCGAGTAGGCTCGAAGTCGGGGGCAGGGCGCGGAAGCGCCCCGGGGGGCACCGGTCACTCGCGCCCGCCCGCGAGGCGGCGCTGCGATGAGGGTCTGGCAGCCCGGCGGCCACCTGACGCTGGAGCGCGGCGCGGAGGTGCGCGACTGGACGTGGCAGCGCACAGCGCGCCGGGTCGGCACGCTCGCCCGGCTCGCCGCGCCCTACCGCGTGCGCACGGCGCTCGCCCTCGGATCGCTGCTCGCGGCGACCGCGACAGCGCTCGTTCCGCCCTACCTGGCGAAGCTCGCGATCGACGACGGGATCCAAGGCGGAGATCTCGGCCGCCTGCTCCTGATCGTGGCCCTCTTCCTCGTCGCAGGCGTCGCCACCTTCGCCACGAGCGCGGCACAGACGTACTTCACGGGCTGGACGGGCGAGCGCATCCTGGCCGACCTGCGGGCGCTGCTCTTCCGCCATCTGCAGCGCCTCTCGCTCGGCTTCTACGAGCGCAACCGCGCGGGCGTGATCATCAGCCGGCTGACGAACGACGTCGAGGCGCTCGACCAGCTCGTCACCGACGGCGTCACGACGCTCGTCCAGAACACGCTCATCCTCGTCGGCTCGGCGTTCATCCTCTTCTTCCTCGACTGGCGGCTCGCCCTCGCGACCCTGACCGTGCTGCCGCTGATGGCGGTCGCGACCGCCGCGTTCCGCGTCCTCTCGGCGCGCGCCTACCGCCTCGTGCGCGAGCGGCTCGGCCTCGTGACCGCCACGCTCGCCGAGGACATCGCCGGCATCCGCGTCGTGCAGGCGTTCGCGCGCGAGGCCGCCAGCGAGCGCCGCTTCCGCGCGGTCAACGAGGAGTACCGCGCGGCGAACCACCAGACGGTGGTGACGAGCGGGCTCTACTTCCCCTTCGTCGACCTGCTCGGCACGGCGGCGGCGGCGATCGTGCTGGGCTACGGCGGCTCCCGCTACTTCGACGGCAGCATCACGATCGGCACGCTGCTCGCCTTCATGCTCTACCTCTCCAACTTCTTCGACCCGGTGCAGCAGCTGTCGCAGCTCTACAACACCTTCCTCGCTGCCGTGGCCGCGCTGGACAAGATCATGGACGTGATGGACGAGGAGCCGGAGGTGCGCGACCAGCCGCGTGCGCTCGAGCTGCCGCGGATCGAGGGGCACGTCCGCCTCGAGCACCTCCACTTCGGCTACGGCGCGGGCGCCGAGGTGCTGCACGGCGTCGACCTCGACGTGCCGGCGGGCACGACGGTCGCCCTCGTCGGCCACACGGGGGCCGGGAAGTCGACGATCGCCAAGCTGATCGCGCGCTTCTACGAGCCACGCGGCGGACGGATCACGATCGACGGCATCGACCTCCGAGACGTGACGCAGGACTCGCTGCGCCGGCAGCTCGGGATCGTGCCGCAGGAGGGCTTCCTCTTCGCGGGCAGCGTCCACGACAACATCGCCTTCGGGCGCCCGGAGGCCACCCGGGACGAGGTGGTCGAGGCGGCGCTCACGGTCGGTGCGCACGCGTTCGTCGAGCAGCTCGAGCAGGGCTACGAGACCGAGCTCGGCGAGCGCGGCACGCGGCTCTCGCTCGGACAGCGCCAGCTCGTCGCGTTCGCCCGCGCGCTCCTCGCCGACCCCCGCATCCTCATCCTCGACGAGGCAACCTCGTCGGTCGACATCGGCACCGAGCGGACGATCGAGCGCGCGCTGCGACTCCTGCTCGCCGAGCGGACCGCATTCATCATCGCCCACCGCCTCTCCACGATCCGCGACGCCGACCTGATCGTCGTGCTGGAGCACGGCCGGGTCGTCGAGCAGGGCACCCACGACGAGCTGATGGCGGGCCGGGGTCTCTACACGGCCCTCTACGGCGACTGGGTGGCGGACGTCGCGTAGGAGAACGCCGTCCGCTGGAGTAGGGTCGTCCGTATGGAGCCGAAAGCCGTTCTGCGAGAGGCGTGGGAGCTGTACCGGGCGCACTGGCGCCACTTCATCCCGATCGCCCTCATCTTCTACCTCGCGCTCTCGCTCCTCACGCTCGTCCTGACGCTGGCGCTCGGCTGGCTCGGAGCGATCACGAGCGCGTTCGTCTCCATCGCCGGCGTGTTCTGGCTGCAGGGCGCCCTCGTCGAGGCTGTTCAGGACGTGCGAGACGGACGCGCCGACCTCACGATCGCGGAGACCTACCGCCGGGTGGGGCCGCGCTTCGCCTCGCTCGCGAGCGCCGGCATCCTCGCCGCTCTCGCCATCACGGTCGGCCTCATCCTGCTGATCGTGCCCGGCCTGTTCCTGCTCACGATCTGGAGCGTGATCGTCCCCGTGATCGTGCTCGAGGGCACCGCGGCGATGGACTCGTTCGGTCGCAGCCGCGAGCTCGTCCGCGGCAGCGGCTGGAACGTCTTCGGCGTCATCGTCCTGACGATCCTCGTCCTCTTCGCCGCCTCGCTCGCGCTCAGCCTCGTGCTCGCCGCGCTGCCCGACTCGATCCAGGGGTACCTGCAGAACGTGATCAGCGGCAGCCTGATCGCGCCCTTCGCGGCCGTCGCCTGGACGCTCATGTACTACCGGCTGCGGGAGCGGGAGACGAGCGCCGAGCCGACCGCCGTGCCGGCGTAGCCCGCGGGTCGCGCCCGCTCTCTAGAGTCCCGGCTGTGTCGTCGCTCGATCCCGAGACCGAGGAGCTGATCGACGACCCGATCCCGGCCGAGGCCGAGCGCGAGACGCGCCTCACCCCCGCCGAGGCGGTCGAGGCGATGCGGATCAACATCCCCGTGCGCGGCAATCGCAAGCTGCGCACCCTGCTCGGGCGCGTCAACGACGACCGTCAGCTCAAGGCCTGGTGGCACGTGGCGAACGTGAACGCCGTCGTGCGCATGGAGATCAACGACCACTCGTGGGTGCACGTCCAGATCGTCACGAACATCGCTCTCAAGCTCCTCCGCCAGCTGATCCGCCACGGCGTCGAGCCCTCCGTCGTGCGCGATTACGGCCTCGAGCGCGACGATGCGGAGGTCGTGGTCACCCTCGGGGCGCTCCTGCACTGCATCGGCATGGCCGTGCACCGGGACGGCCACGAGGACATCAGCCTCTTCCTGGCCGAGCCGAAGCTGCGGGACCTGCTCGGCGGCCTCTACGAGGAGCCCGAGCTGACGGTGCTCGCCTCCGAGGTGCTCGGGACGATCACGAGCCACCGGGAGCACGGCCGGCCGCTCACGCTCGAGGCGGGGATCGTCCGCGTCGCCGACGCGCTCGACATGGCGCAGGGGCGCTCGCGCATCCCGTTCGAGCACGGCCGCGTGACGATGCACTCCCTCTCGGCGGCGGCGATCGAGGGAGTCACGATCCGGGACGGCTCGGAGGGCCCAATCCGGATCGAGATCCTCATGAACAACTCGTCGGGCATCTTCCAGGTGGACGGGCTGCTGAAGGCGAAGCTCCGCGGCTCGGGCCTCGAGCCCTACGTCGAGGTGATCGCGCACATCGACACCGAGGCCGAGAAGCGCCTCGTGCCGATCTACCGCCTCGAGACGTAGGGGCGGATCGTCCTCAGTCGAGCTCGTAGTCGAGCTCGAACGTGTGGCCGCCCGCCGGCTCGTTTGCGATCGTCGCCTCGCCGGAGAGGGTGCGCAGATCACCCGTGCCCGAGTCGGGCACGACCGACCAGGAGGCGGAGCTCCCCGCCGACGACGTCGTCGCGCTGTGGTGGAGGACGAAGCTGCCGCTCCGGCCGTGCACGCTGCCCACGATGCGCTCGAAGCCCACGTAGGCCGCCGAGCCGTCCTGCGCGAAGGCCATGAGCAGCTCGGCGGTGCTCTCCCCCTCCACGTCGCCGTGGAAGGTCTTCGTCACGCGGGTCCGGGTGAGCTTGACCCCGTCGCGCTCGTCGTAGGGCTCGTCGTCCCAGCTGTCGATGTCGAACCTGCCGGCGGCGTGCAAGAGGCGAGGCTCCTCGGCGTCGAGGGCGTGCGGGGCGGTCGAGGGACCGCGAAACCGCTTGGATGCTACCCTTGCGCCCGGCCTTTGCGGGGTCGTCTAATGGTAGGACGCCTGACTCTGGATCAGGTAGTCGGGGTTCGAGTCCCTGCCCCGCAGCCTCACGAAATCCCTGCTCAGCAGCGCATCTCGTTTCCTCGCGTGTAGACAAACTCGAGAGGGTGGGCACGAAAGTGGGCACAGGAGGTCTCACCGACGAGTCGCGGGGCCGTCGCCGCGTCACCCCGCCGCATCGTTCGAGGGGTTAACCGCTCTCCGAGCTCAGATTGGCCCATAAGAGGGCAGATTG
>JACCZA010000174.1 GCA_013696185.1 Actinomycetota bacterium | reverse complement strand
GACGGCTCGACTCCCGAGGGCCGCCGGGCGCTCGAGCGGCTGGCGCGCGAGCTCGTGGACGCGGATCGTCCCGATCTGGCCGAGCGGGCGCGGGCGCTCGCGTGGTCGGCTCAGCCGCCTCCCGCCGGTGCCGTGGGCGCTCTGCTGGACGACGTCGGAGCACTGTCGCGATGAGGGCTGTCGTCCCCCGGCGGCCCCGGCCGACCCGGCCCTCCATCCCGGTCGCCGACAGCGGCGCCTTCACCCGGGAGGCGCGTCGCACGGCCCTCGTCCGGATCGCGCTCGCGGGTGCTCTCCTCGGCCTCCTGGCGCTCGCCTTCCTGCTCGCGCGCGACCTGCGCGCCCGTCCGAGCACCTACTTCGCCGCGGGCTCGGGCGTCGTCGTGGTCGACCTCTCGACGAGTGTCGAGCCGGCTCGCTACCGACGCCTCGCCCGCGTCTTTCACAGCCTCGCCGAGACCGGGCAGCGAACGGGGCTCGTCGCCTTCTCGGACGGCGCCTACGAGATGCTGCCGACGGGCACGAGCGGCGAGGAGCTGCGGCCGCTCCTGCGCTTCTTCGAGCCGCCCCGCGCGGGCTCGCCCGATGCCCGGCGGGCGCAGGGCTTCGGCTTTCTCGAGAGCCCCTGGTCGGGCAGCTTCCGCGGCGGCACGCGGATTTCGCGCGGCCTCGCGGTGGCGCGCGAGATGCTCGAGCGCGAAGGCAAGGCCGCCGGCAGCTCCGTCCTGCTCGTGAGCGACCTCGACGACTCGCCGCTCGACCTCGAGTCCCTGACGCAGGAGGCGATCCGCTACGAGCGCCGGGGCATCGACCTGCGGGTGGTGCCGCTCTTCCCGAGCGAGCCCGACCTCGCCTACTTCCGGACGCTCGCCGGCCCGCGGGCGTTCGTGACCCGGGACGAGCTGCTCGCGAACACCGCACTCGAGGAGCGCCGCACGCTCTCGAGCGCCTTCCCCCTCGCGCTCGCGACAGTCATCGTGCTGCTCCTCGGCCTGCTCGCGCTGAACGAGCACGTCTGCGGACGGCTCAGCTGGCGCTCCGGGGCGGCCTCGTGAGCAGGCGGCGACTGCTCGGCCTCGCCGCGGTCGTGGCGGCGCTCGCCGGGGCGGTCGTGCTCACCCTGCTCGGGCTCGACGCCCTGCGCTGGCGCGGACACCTCGACGAGGCGGACCAGCAGTTTGCGCGCGCCCCGGGCGGGAGCTCGCTCTGGGAGCCCGACCTGCGCCTGCCGGCCGGGTTGACCCGGCGGCTGCTCGGGGTCGAGGACGACCTGCGCTACCGGCGAGCCCTGCAGTCGTTCCGGCTCAGCCGCCCCACCCTGCCTCCCCGCGAGCTCGCGGACGTCGCCCGCCGCAGCAGGGCCGAGACGGAGCTCGCGCGGACCGGTCGCCGGGAGCAGGACGCCGCTCGCCGCTCGCAGCTGGCCACGCTGCGGGGGGCGCTCACGTTCGAGGAGGCGCGCGGGGACGAGGGCCAGGCCGCCGTCTTCCTCCGCCGCAGCATCACCGACTTTCGCGAGGCGATCCGACTGGATCCGCGCAACGAGGACGCCCGCTACGACCTCGAGCTCGTGCTGCGGCTGCTGCGCAACGTGGAGAGCGAGAGCGGCGGGGGCGGGGGCGGCGAGCGCGGCGACACGCCCGCGAGCGGGGCGGGGGCGGCATCGGAGGGAGGCGGCTACTGAACGACCTCGCGGGCGGATCGCTCTCGTTCCTGACCCCGCTGGCAGGGCTGGCAGGGCTGACCGTCCTTCTGGCCCTCGCGGTCCTGATCGCCTCGGGACGGCGCTCCCGCGCGCTCGCGGTGCTGCTCGGCCTCCGCCCGGCCGGACGGCTCGGCGACCTCGCCGCGCTCGTCGCGCTCGTGCTCGTCGCAGGGCTGCTCGCCCTCGCCGCGGCGCAGCCCGTGCTCTCCCGGGTCGAGCCGCGCCGGGGTCGCACGGACGTCGAGGCACTCGTCGTGGTCGACATCACCCGCTCGATGCGCGCGCGCGACGGCCTTCGCGGCAAGACGCGCTTCGACCGCGCGCGTGCCGCGGCGAAGGTTCTCCGCGACGGCCTGCCCGACGTTCCGTTCGGCCTCGCGTCGCTGAGCGACCGCGTCCTGCCGCACCTGTTTCCGACGACGAGCCTGAATGCGTACACCGCCACCGTCGATCGCTCGCTCGGGATCGAGCGACCGCCGCCCGACCGCTCCGGGCGGGGCCGGGCGACCGCGCTCGCAGCCCTCTCGGCGCTCTCGACGCAGAACTTCTACGGGGCGGCGGCGAAGCGGCGTGTCGCGGTCGTGATCACCGACGGCGAGACGCTGCCGGCTGACCTCGGCACGCTCAGGGGCCGCCTGCTCGGCCGGGTCACGACGCTCTTCGTGCACGTCTGGGGCCCGGACGAGCGCGTCTACCGCCACCGCGTACCGGAACGGGCCTACCGGCCGGATCCCCTGAGCCGGGCCGCCCTCGCGGAGGTCGCGAGAGCCGTCGGCGGCCGGGCGTTCGCCGAGGACGAGCTCGGCGAGGCGGTCGCCGCGCTCGACGAGGCGATCGGTGAGGGGCCGAGCGGGCCGCAGGGGCGCGAGCTCCAGTCTCTCGAGCTGGCGCCGCACGCGGCGCTCGCCACGCTCGCGCCCCTGCTCTTCCTCCTCTGGCGGCGCAACTTCTCGCGGACCTAGTGCTCCTGGCGGCCGCAGTCGCAGCCGGAGCAATCGCAGCATCCGTCGCAGCAAGCGTGTCGGATCGCCATGCAGTCCTCCTTCCCAGATCGAAGATCGTCGATTCAGCACCGTAGCTGTAACATTGATGATCGTCAATGAAGGTCGTTGCTCTCATCGAGGCGCCCTGCTGCTCTCCCGGAGCCCGGCCGATCTCCACCGAGGCGGCAGGCGACCTTGCGGCGCGCTTCAAGGCGCTGGCCGATCCGACGCGGGTGGCGATCGTCAACCGGCTCGCAGGCACCGACGAGGTGTGCGTCTGCCGCCTCGTCGAGGAGTTCGAGCTCTCTCAGCCGACGATCTCCCACCACCTGCGGCTGCTCCGCGAGGCGGGCCTCGTAACGTCCGAGCGACGCGGCACGTGGGGTTTCTACCGCCTCGTGCCCGAGGCGATCGCCGGACTGCGGAACGCGCTCGGATGACTGGGCGCTACCCGGCCGAGATGAGCGCGACGCCCCCGAGCGCCGCCGCCATGCCCAGGCGCTGCAGCCGTCCGGGCCGCTCGCCGAGGTAGACCCAAGCGAGCGCGACGACGCCGACCGGGTAGAGCGAGCCGACCACCGCGACGAGACTCAGGTAGCCGCGGGCCGCCGCTGCGGCGAAGAGCGCATTCGCACCCATGTCGAGCACGCCCACGGCGGCGAGCGCCGGCCAGTCGCGCGCTCCCACCCGCACGGGCGGCCGCCGAGCGACGGCGAAGGCGAGGACGAGCGCGGTCGAGGTCGCGCGGACGGTGAGTACCGCCCACGCGAGGCTCTCCTCACGAGCGGCGTCGAGGCCGACGAAGAAGAGGCCGAAGCCGGCTGCCGCGACGAGCGCGAGACCCGCTCCGGCGGCCGGACGGCGACCCGGCACCGCCGCGCTCCGGCTCTCTGTCGAGGCGAGCCCCGCCCCGGCGAGCGCGGCGACGACGCCCACGTACTGGAGGGCCCCGGGACGCTCGCCGCCCGCGACGCCGACCGCCACAGGGACGAGCGCCCCGAGCGCCGACACCGGCGCGACGACGCTCATCGCGCCGACGGCGAGCCCCCGGTAGAACGCGGCGATCCCGACGACCCCAGCGGCGCCGGCCAGCGCCGCGTAGACGAGGAAGCGCGCCGGCGGCGGCGCCTCCCCCCGGAGGCCGACGACAACGCAGATCACCGCCAACCCGGCCACCTGCGACAGCACGAGCACCGTCAGGAGCTGGAGCGAGCGGCTCTTGAGCCCACCGAGGAAGTCGGAGACGGCCCAGGCCGCGCTCGCCGCGAGCGCGAAGGCGACGGCGGTCATGCGTCCCTACGCCGCGGTGACGGGGCGGATCGCAGCGACGGCGTCGAGCTGGTTCGCGTGGTAGAGCACAGCCGCCTCCGCGGTTCGCGCTCCACGCACGTCGTGGTGGCAAGCGACGGCATGCAGCAGCTCGGCCCGTACGTCGCGCTCGAGCGCGGCTCCGCGCTCCTCGATCAACCGCAAGCCGAGATGGACGTGACCGAGCAGGCGCCCCTCGTCGGTCTGGCGGAAGCCCGGGCCGGGCAGGAGCTCGACGGTCCTGCCGAGATCGTGGACGAGCGCCGCGGCGAGCAGGAGGTCGGCGCGCACGCGCGGGTGCAGCTGCGCGGTCTCGCGGCAGAGCGTCGCGACGCCCACCGTGTGCTCGAGCAGGCCGCCGGCGTAGCTGTGGTGGCCGTCCTGCGTGGCGGGCAGCTCGCGCAGCAGACGGCGGATCGTGGCGTCCTCGAGCAGCCGGGCGGCGAGCGCGTGCAGCGGCGCGTGGTGCACCTCCCCCGTGAGGAAGTCCAGGAAGCCCTCGATCTCGTCCGCGTCGCGCCGCAGCGCCGGTACGAGGCCGGCCGGATCGGCCTCGGGGGCCGGCTCGAGGGAGCGCAGCTCGAGCTGGAGCCGGTCGCGAAAGCGCTCGACGCGACCGAGCACGCGCACGGCATCCCCCTCGGCGAAGCGGGCGTCGAGCAGGTCGACGTCGTGCCAGACCCTGGCGTCGATCCGCCCACTCGCGTCGACGAGCTCGAGCGCCAGGTAGGCGGCGCCCGAGCGCGTGCGCAGGCGGCGCTTGCGGGCAACCGCGTACACGGCCTCGACGACCCTGTCCTCTGCCAGCTCCGCGATCGCGGACACGGGGCAAGTCTACGGCCGGGCAGAGCGGTGATAGCTTGCCGCGTCGTGGCCGTCGTCGAGCCGTTCCGCGCGCTCCGCTACGACGAGCGGAGGGCGGGCCCGCTCGACTCCCTGCTCGCTCCGCCCTACGACGTGATCGGGCCCGCCGAGCGCGAGGCCCTGCGCGCGCGGAGCCCGTTCAACGTCGTCCGGCTCACGCTCCCCGACTCGGAGGCCGAAGCCGCGCGGCTGCTCGACGACTGGCGGCGCGAGGGGGTGCTCGTGCAGGAGGAGGAGCCCTCCTTCTGGGCGCTCGCGCAGGACTACACGGGGCCCGACGGCGTTCCGCGCACGCGGGAGGGCCTCGTCGCGGCAGTCCGCGTGGAGCCCTACGCGGCGGGAGCGGTGCTACCGCACGAGCGCACGCACCGCGGGCCGAAGGAGGGGCGGCTGCGGCTGCTGCGCGCCGTGCGCACCCAGCTCGAGCCGATCCTCCTGCTCTACGACGCGGCGCCCGCCTTCGAGCTGCCCGCGCGCGAGCCGGACGTCGAGGCCGCCGGTGCGCGGCTCTGGCGGCTCGCCGGCGGGGGCGTCAGCGCTGCGCTCTCCGGGCACCAGCTCCTGATCGCCGACGGCCACCACCGTTACGAGACCGCCCTCGCCTTCCACGAGGAGGACGGGCGCCCCGAGAGCGCGTTCGTACTCGCCGTCCTCGTCAGCACCGCCGACGAGGGGCTGACGATCTTTCCCACGCACCGGGTCTTCGGTCGGCGCCCCGACTCGCCGCTGCTCGAGGGCAGCGAGCCGTTCCCCGGCGCTCCCGCCTCGGCGCTCGCCGAACTCGAGCGGCTGCCGCGGGAGACGCCGGCCGTCGCCCTCTACGAGGCAGGCGGGACGCGCATCCGGCGGAGCGACCAGCGCATGCTCGACGTCGAGCTCGTCGACAGGCTCGGTCACGACGAGATCGCCTATACGCCCGACTGGGACGACGCTGTGGGGCGGGTCGACTCCGGCGAGGCGGCGCTCGCCGTCGGACTCCGGCCGACGCGGATCGAGGACGTCTTCGCGGTCGCCCGCCGCGGCGACGTGATGCCCCAGAAGAGCACCTACTTCTTCCCCAAGCTCCTCTCCGGCCTCGTGCTCCAGCCGCTGTGAGCTCGTGGCTCGACCTCTGCAGGGCCGCTGCGGCGGACGTCCGCGGCGTCCTCGCCGAGCTGCCGGGCAGAGCGGAGCGCGAGCCGGTCGTGGGCGCGGGCCTCGGGGGCGACGAGACGACCGCGATCGACGCGGCCGCCGAGCGCGCGGTCGTCGAGCGCCTCGAGGCGAGCGGCGAGAGCTTCACGCTCATCTCCGAGGAGCTCGGCGAGAAGACGGTGGGCGGCGGCGGAAGGACGCACGTCGTGCTCGACCCGATCGACGGCTCGCTCAACGCCAAGCGCGGACTCCCGTTCTTCGCCGTCTCGATCGCCGTCGCGGACGGTCCGACGATGGCCGACGTCCACTTCGGCTACGTCTACGACTTCGGCTCGGGCGAGGAGTGGACGGCGACGCGCGGCGCGGGCGCCTTCCTCGACGGTCGCCGCCTCGGCGCGGAGCGTCCCAAGGAGCAGATGGAGACCCTGGCGTTCGAGGCGACGCTGACGTCGACCGTGGCCGAGCAGGCGGCGGCGATGATCGGCCTCGCGACCCGGCTGCGGATCTTCGGCTCGCTGGCGCTCTCGCTCTGCCAGCTGGCCGCAGGACGTGTGGACGGCGTCTGCTCGCTGAAGCCGGCGCGCTCGGTCGACATCGCGGCGGCGCAGCTCCTCGTCCGCGAGTGCGGGCTCGCGGTCGACCTCTTCGAGTTGCCGCCGCTCGAGTCGGCGCCCCTCGACCTCGAGGGACGTTCGCGCATCGTCGCAGCGGGAACGCCCGAGCTGTGCAGCCGGCTGGCGCAGGCGCTCACGAGATAAGGATCGGCTGCAGCGGCTGGAACTACGGCCACTGGCGGGAGCGCGTGTACCCGCGGGGGCTGCCTGCACGGCGCTGGCTCGAGCATTACGCGACGCTCTTCGACACGGTCGAGGTGAACGCGACCTTCTACCGCCTGCCCACGCGCAGTGCGGTCGAGGGCTGGGTGGCGGGGACTCCTCCGGGCTTCGTCTTCGCGCTCAAGGCGAGCCGCTACCTGACGCACGTCAAGCGACTCGCGGACCTGCCGCCGGGGATCGAGCTCTTGTACGAGCAAATCGAGCCGCTCGCCCGCTCGCCCAAGCTCGGGCCGATCCTCTGGCAGCTGCCGGGGACGTTCCGTCGAGACGACGGGCGGCTCGCGGCTGCCCTGCAGGCGCTCCCCCCGGGCAGGCACTGCTTCGAGTTCCGTCACGCGAGCTGGTTCGCCGACGACGTCTACGCGCTCCTGCGCGAGCACGGTGCCGCGCTCGTGATCGGGGACACGCCGGCGCGCCCCTACGGGGCTCGCGAGCTGACGGCCGACTGGACGTTCGTGCGCTTCCACCACGGCAGCCGGGGGCGGAACGGCAACTACTCCGAGCGCGAGCTCGACGGGTGGGCGGAGCGGCTCGACGGCTGGCGACGGCGCGTCGACGTCTACGCCTACTTCAACAACGACTGGGAGGGCTATGCGGTGCGGAACGCGCTCTCCCTGAAGCGCCGCCTCGGCCTCTCCGAGCGGTGAGGCAACCGACACCCTCTCGACCCACGCGCGAGACCCGGCCGCCACGCGCCTCTGCTACCGGGGTCTGACCCCGATCTGTCGGCGCGCTCGTTGCTACGCTCGGTCGCAGAAGGGGACTTGCAGCCGGATCGCGACCACATCCTGAAGGCGCTCGAGCGCGTCATCGATCCGGAGCTGCGCAAGCCCGTGACAGAGCTCGGCATGGTGCGCGGCGTCGAGATCGACGGCGGTCAGGTCGGGGTCACGATCGCCCTCACCGTCGTCGGCTGCCCCCTGCGCTCGAGCTTCCAGGATCAGGTGCGCCAGCACGTCGGCTCCCTCCCGGGCGTGAGCGGCGTCTCGCTCTCCTTCGACGTGATGAGCCCCGACGAGCGGGCGGATCTGAGCAAGCGCCTGCGCGGCGGGCTGACCGAGCGCACGAAGGGCATCTCGCTGAGCGCCTCGACGCGCGTCCTCGCCGTCGCGAGCGGCAAGGGCGGCGTGGGGAAGTCGTCGCTGACGGTCAACCTCGCCGCGGCGCTCACGGAGCTCGGCCACCGCACCGGCATCCTCGACGCCGATATCTACGGCCACTCGATCCCGCACATGCTCGGCATCCACCAGCGCCCCGTGCTCGTCGACCGCATGATCGTCCCGCCGGTCAAGAACGGCCTCCACCTGATGTCGATCGGCTTCTTCCTGGAGGAGAACGGGCCGGTCATGTGGCGCGGGCCGATGCTGCACAAGGCGCTCGAGCAGTTCCTCTCGGACGTCCACTGGGGCGAGCTCGACACCCTCCTCGTGGACATGCCGCCCGGGACGGGGGACGTCTCGATCTCGCTCGGCCAGCTGCTGCCGCGCGCCGAGGTGATCGTCGTGACGACGCCGCAGCCGCTCGCCCAGGAGGTCGCCGTGCGCGCCGCCCAGATGGCGCAGCGGACGAACATGCGCCTGATCGGAGCGATCGAGAACATGTCCTACCTCGTCGGCTCGGGCGCGGAGCTCTTCGGCAGCGGCGGCGGCGAGCAGCTCGCCCTCGAGCTCGGAATCCCCCTCCTCGGCAAGGTGCCGCTCGACCCGCGCCTGCGCGAGTGCGGCGATGCGGGCGAGCCGGTCGTGTGGGCCGATCCGGCGGCCGAGGCCGCACGGGCGATCGTCGAGATCGCGGAGGCGGTCGCGGCCACGAGGCGCGAGCGGGGCGTGGGCATCGTCAAGGCCCTCCCCGTCCTCTCCTAGCGCGGATCCAAGCCGGGAACGAGAAAGAGCGCCCCCCCGAGCGCTCTTTCTCACCCCTACCCCGACCGCCGAGCCAGCCAAGCGAGTCGGAGCTTGCCGCTACAGAGAAAGACGCGGATCCTGCGCGGGTCTTGCGCTGCGGTGCGTAAGGATTGTGTGATGGAGCCCAGGCGGAAGGAGGTCGAGGCCCGCCTGGCCGGGCTCGGGTTCGCGCCCCGCGACGCCGCCATCCTCGCCGACCACTTCCTCGCTGCGGAGGCCCGCGGCAAGGTCGGCCACGGGGTCTCGCGGGTCGAGTGGCTCGAGGGTCTCCCGTCGCTCGACCCCTCGGCCCAGCCCGTCAGGGTCGCCTCGCAGGCCGGCTTCGAGCGCTGGGAGGGGCGAGGGGCTCTCGGCTACCTCACCCTCGCCGCGATCTGTGCGGAGGTGAGGGCGCACCCGCCGACGCCCGCCCGGCTCGTGGTGGCCGCCGATTGCTTCCCCACCGGGATGCTCGGCTACTGGGTGCGAGGGCTGGCCGAGGCGGGTCTCGTCGCCGTGCTCACCGCCACCTCGCCGCGCCGGCTGCCGCACCCCGCGGGCGGCCCTCCGCTCGCCGGCACCAATCCGCTCGCGATCGGCATCCCGAGCTCGGACGGAAGGCCGCTCGTCGCGGACGTGTCGATGGGGAAGGTGACCTACGGCGACGTCCTGCGCGGGGCGGCCTCCCCCGAGGAGCTCGTCCCCTTCGGCGGCGAGCAGGCCCACAAGGCGTTCGCGCTCGCCGTCGGCCTGCAGCTCCTCGTCGACAGCCTCGCGGGGGACGGCTACGGCGCCGTGCTGCTCGTGGCGAGTCCCGAGTTCGACCCGGTGCCCGAGCTACGCCGGCTCGCCGCCGGGGCGCGCCTGCCCGGCGATCGCTGAGCCGAACCCCGGGTGCTCGCGCAGAGGCGCGAGATCCTCGTCGCTCCCCGCGTACTCGGCAGCCTGCGGGTCGAGCGCGGCCGCCTGCGCGAGCTGCCCGAGCGCCGCATCGTGGCGCCCCGCCAGCGTCTCGAAGACGGCGAGCTTGTAGCGGGCGACCCAGTCGTCGGGATGCCGGGCGGCGAAGTCCTCGAGCAGCCCCCGCCCCCGGTCGGCGTCGCCCGCGCGCAGGTACCCGAAAGCTGCGAACGACTCCTCCCAGGCGGACGGCTCGAAGACCTCGCCCGCCCGCGCCCCCATCGCGAGCACGGTCGTGCCGGCCTCGCCCGCGACGGCGCCCCGCAGCGTCCCCGGGTGGGCGAACACGAAGGTGCCTGCCCGGGCTTCCACCTCGTCCTCGCCGAGCCGGAAGCGCGCCCGTCCGCTCACGACGAAGTACAGCTCCTCGGCATCGTCACGGTGCTCCTCGACGACGCGCGCGCCGGCCGCCGCTGCCGTGTAGGCGTTGACGCCGAAGGCGCCGATGCCGAAGTGCCGGCGCACCGGCCGCCACGTCAGCCCCTCGTCGTCGACCTCCAGGCGCTCGAGCTCGTCGAGGTGCGCGAGCGCGTACGTCTCGTCGCTCACGCCGACTCTCCGGCGAGCGCCGAGGCGAACTCCGGCCGCTTTCGGACGGCGTCGAGGTCGGAGTCCGTCGCGGCGAACTCGGCGAAGCTCGCGTCGAGCTCGACCGAGCGGCGGAGGTGCTCGAGCGCATCATCGGCGCGACCGGCGAGGCTCTCGGCGCAGGCGAGGTTGTAGAGGACCCCCGCGCTCTCTGGCTCCTCGGCGTGGCGCTCGCGGAGGAGCTCGATCGCCCGCTCGTACTCCCCCGTCTCGAAGAAGCGCAGGAACTCCGAGTGGCGCTCCCACGGCGAGACCGAGAACGCCTCTCCGGGCTTGCCGCCGACGACGAGCGCGGTCGTGCCGGCCTCCACCGCGACTGCCCCACGCTTCGACTCGGGGTCGGCGACGAAGACGAGCGTCCCCGCCGGCGCGTCGATCTCGGCGCCGTCGACCGTGAAGCGCGCGTGCCCGCGAACCACGAGGTAGAGCTCCTCGTGGCGGGCCGCGCCGGACCCGACCTCGTCGTGCTCGCCGATCAGCTGCTGCCCGGCCTCGGTCGCCGTCCAGGCGTTGATCCCGAAGGCCTCGATGCCGAAGTGCGCCCTGATCCGGTGCCAGCTCGCGTTCTGCACGCCCGAGAAGGTCTCGACCTGCTCGATCGCGGCCGTCTGGACGCTCCGCGTGCTCACGACTGCCTCCTCAGCTCCTCGAGCACCACCGGATCGACGCTCTCGACGCCGTCGACCCGCTCCTCCAGATTCTCCTTGCCCGCCCACTCGAAGAGCATCTCCTCGAGCCCTCCCGCGTAGCCGAGCCGGCCGAGCCGCTCCCCGAGCTCCGCGCCGAGCTCCGCATCGACGCCGAGCCACTGCTCCTTCGGCGTCTTGCCGAAGATCGCCTGGTGGAGGCCGTAGATCCGCTCGAGCTCCTCGATCGGCGTCGGATGGTCGTCGACGCGCAGGTCGACGACGACGTCCGAGAGACCCGCGTAGCCGCCGTCCCGCTCGACGACGAGCAGGCCCGCCGCCTGCTGCCCGCGACTGTCGCCGCCCGCGGCCTGCGCGGCGGCGAGACACTGGAGTAGACGCGCGGCGAGCGGCGCGCCGGCATTGCCCTCGAAGGTCTCGGCGAGCGCGTCGACCGTGGCGCCGGAGACGAGGATGTTCCCCTGTGCGGCGTAGCCCTGCCCCGTGCGCCCGCCCGCCCAGTCGTGGCACTGCCCGCCGGTGTAGGAGGCGGCTCGCCCCTCACGGTCGACCACCCCGAGCTGACGGTGCTCACGTCCCGAGTCGGCGCCGGTCAGCCGCTCGACCGCCCGCTCCGCCGAGAGGCCCTCGCGCAGCAGCGCGAGCCCGTCCGGGCCGTAGCGCGGATTCGCGTAGGCCTGGGTGGCCACGGCACCGGCTCCCGGCTCGGCCCACGGCACGACGGAGCCCGCGGCGAGGAACTTCGACTGGACGGCGACGCCCCACTGCCCCGCATGCAGATCGCAGGCGGCGAGCGAGAAGGTCGAGATCGGCGGACGGGGTCCGCTCAAATCGTGATCGTCTCTCCCGGCTCGGGCGCCAGCACCTCCACGCCGGGAGCGAGACGGCGCAGCTCGTCCGGAGTTCCGCGCAGGAGTGGAAAGGTGCCGTAGTGGCAGGGCACGCACCGGGTCGTCCCGAGCAGCTCGAGTGCAAGCGCGGCACCCTCCGGATCCATGGTGAAGTGCCCGCCGATCGGCAGGATCGCGACGTCGGGCTCGTGCACGCGTCCGATCAGCTGCATGTCGCCGAACGCCGACGTGTCTCCCGCGACGTAGATCGTCGTGCCGTTCTCGAGCTCGACCACCCAGCCCGCGGGCTCGCCGAGGTAGGTCCCGTCCTCGGCGCTCGACGAGTGCTTCGCGTCGGTCATCGTCAGCCGGATGCCGTCGATCTCGACGCTGCCGCCCTTGTTGGGCGCGTGATCCATGCGCTCCTCGAGCCCCTGGGCGGCCAGCCACCCGCGCAGCTCGATGATCGCGACGACCGGCGCCGAGAACTGCTGGGCGAGCTCCACCGTCTCGCCCAGGTGGTCGCCGTGGCCGTGGGTCAGCACGATCAGGTCGACCCGCTCCGGCTGTCGCTCGGCCTCCGGACAGCGCGGGTTCGAGAGCCAGGGGTCGAGGTACAGCCGCTTGCCACCCGGCGTGTCGATGCGAAACGCCGCGTGTCCGAGCCAGGTCAGGTCGACGTCCGCCACCGGAGCTGCGAGCCTAACGAAGGAAGCGGCGCGGGTGCGGCGAAGCGAGGCGACGTGCGCCGGCTCTCGCCCCTGCTCCTTCTCGTCGTCTCGGCGGCGGTGGTCGAGGCCCGGGGGCTCGAGACGCTCACCTTCTACCTGCTCGTGCTCGCGGTGCCCGTGGCGGCGCTCTCGTCCCTCGCCTGGTTCGGCGACCTGATCGACGCCCCGCGCGAGCAGGTCGGCACGCACGCCCAGGCCGCCCTCTCCCTGCTCGCCCTCTTCGCGCTCCTCGTCGCGACGGCGGCTCGGGGCCAGCACGAGAGCGTCCCCGCAGTCGGCTCGTCCTCGCTCGTGCTCTGCCTCGCCGCCCTCGCCCTGCAGGCGCTGGCCTACAGCGGTAGCTCCCTGACCGCGAAGAAGACCGCCTCCGAGAACGTCGGGTAGGGCTGGATCGTGTCGCGGAGGACGTCCACGGACACCTCCGCCCGCACCGCGAGGGTGAGCTGCCCGAGCCACTCGCCCGCCTCCGGGCCGATCGCGACGGCGCCGACCAGCACGCGCCGCTTCGGGTCGGCGAAGAGCTTGAGCAGCCCCGCCCGCTTCGGCCGCTCGTAGGTCGAGGTGCGCGCCAGCGCCTCGACGGCGTAGCTCGAGCTCACGAGCCCATCGCCCTGCGTCTCGCCCACGGAGGCCACCTGGGGATCCGTGAAGGTCACCGCCGGGATCGCGCCGTGGTGCGCCGTGGCGCTGCCGCCCGCGACGTTCTCCGCGGCGACCCGCGCCTGGTACTTGCCGACGTGCGTGAACATGGCGATCCCGGTAACGTCGCCGATCGCCCAGACGCCCTCCGCCGCCTGCATGTGCTCGTCGACCTCGACCCCCCGCTTCGAGATCTCGAGCGCCAGACCCTCGAGCCCCGTGACACGCGCCTTCCGTCCCGTCGCGACGAGCACGCGGTCGGCCTCGATCGGCTCGCCGCCGGCGACGTGCAGCCGCCCGGCTGCGTCGACCCGCTCGAGCTTCGTGTTGCAGCGGATCAGGATGCCCTCCTCCTCGAACTGATCGCGGAGGAGCCGGCCCACCTCCGGATCCTCCCGGGGCAGCAGCCGGTCGACGGTGTCGACGACCGTGACGCGCGAGCCGGCGCGGTGGAAGAACTGGGCGAGCTCGCAGCCGACGGGCCCCGCTCCGATCACCGCCAGGCTGGCGGGCACCTCGGTCGTCTCCGTGGCCTCGCGGTTCGTCCAGAAGTCGAGCTCGGCCAGACCCTCGACCGGCGGGATCCTCGGCTCCGAGCCGGTCGCGATCACGAGCTTGTCGTAGGGCAGGTCGCGCTCGCCGACGGTGACGACGCCCGCTCGCTCGACACGCCCGTCACCGCGCACGAGCTCGCAGTCGTGCTCTCGGAGATAGTCAGCCTGGCCCGAGTCGTCCCGCTCGGCCACCTGGTCTCGGTGCGCGAACGCGGCCTGCACGTCGAGCTCCCCGGTCAGCGCCTCGGCCGCGCCGGGCACGCGGCGGGCCGCAGCGAGCGCCTCCGTCGGGCGCAGCGCCGCCTTCGTCGGCATACACGCCCAGTACGAGCACTCGCCGCCGACGAGCTCGCGCTCGACGAGGGTGATCTGCACGTTCTCGTCGAGCCGGCGCAGCGCTGCCACGAACGCCTCGCCCGTCGAGCCGCCACCCAGGATCACGACGCCGCCTGCCACGAGCGCCATCTTGACGCACGGCGCCTCTTCACCGCAGCTGAACCCGCGCGTTCAGGTAGAAACTCACTCGTGCTCGCACGCCTCGCCCACACCGTGATGCGCCGCCGCTGGCTCGTGATCGCGACCTGGGTCGCGTTGACCGCCTTCGGCGGCTTCTCCGCGGTCCAGGTCTCCGACCGCTGGCTCGAGGAGTTCTCGATCCCGGGCTTCTCGGCCTACGAGGCGAACCAGCGCGTGGTCGAGACCTTCGGCAACGGGGAGCTCGCGCCGTTCGTGGCGGTTCTGCGCTCCGAGCGAGGCGACGTGACGAAGGTCGCCGGTGTCGAGCGGGCGATCGAGCGCGCGGTGGCGCAGAACCCGGGCTCCCGCTCGAGCTCCTTCTTCTCGACGGGCGACGACGTGTACGTCTCGAAGGACCGCCGCGTCACCTTCGCGGAGATCTACCCGGCCGGCCAGGCGGGCTTCGAGCTCGTGCCCACGATCGACCCAACCCGCAAGGCGCTCGAGGCCGCGGCGCCCGACGGCGTCCAGACCTTCCTGACCGGACAGGATCCGCTCTTCCAGGCCTCGGCCGAGGGATCCACCCAGGGGCCGAGCGTGCTCGCCGAGACGGCGATCGGCGGCCTCGGCGCGCTCGTGATCCTGCTCTTCACCTTCGGCACGCTGCCGGCCATCGCGATCCCGCTCGTGATCGCGGTCGCCTCGATCTTCAACACGTTCTCGCTGATCTGGCTGCTGACCTACATCACGGACGTGTCGCTGATCGTCCAGTTCCTGGTGGCGCTCGTGGGTCTCGGCGTTGCCATCGACTACGCACTGCTGATGATCTTCCGCTTCCGCGAGGAGCTCCGGCACGGCAACGACCTCGAGCACTCG
>JACCZA010000159.1 GCA_013696185.1 Actinomycetota bacterium | reverse complement strand
ACAATCATCGGCCTCGGTGGTGGTCGCTCCTCCTCTCGCGGGTCAGCGCGGGTACGCGGCGGCGGCGACGCCGCCGTCGACGTTGACGACGTTTCCGGTGGACTTGCCGGTGCGGGGGCCGGCGAAGAACGCGATCGCCTCGGCGACGCCCGACTGGGGGACGGCAGCGCTCGCGTGCCGGCGGCTCGGGCCGCAGGCGCAGGTGCTCGTCGACACGGGCCACCACCCGATGGGGACGAACATCGAGCAGATCGTCGCTCTGTTGATCGAGGAGGGGCTGCTCGGCGGCTTCCATTTCAACAACCGCAAGTACGCGGACGACGACCTGATCGTCGGCTCGATTGACCCGTTCGAGCTCTTCCGGATCATGAGCGAGATCATCGGGGCCGGGGCCGTCGAGAGGATCGACTTCATGATCGACCAGTCGCACAACGTCGAGGGCAAGATCGACGCGATGATGCAGTCGGTCGTCAACATCCAGACGGCGTACGCGAAGGCGCTACTCGTCGATCGTGACGCGCTCGCCGCGGCACAGGCGGCGGGCGATGTGCTCGGGGCGCACCGCATCCTGGTCGCGGCATTTGAGACGGACGTGCGGCCGCTGCTCACGCGTCACCGCGCGGCGCTCGGTCTCGAAGCCGACCCCGTGGAGGCATTCCGCGCGGGCGGGTACGCGGAGACACGAGCACACGAGCGCGGGACGTTCGCGGTCGAAAGCGCGTACTACTAGAAGTCGATGCGCATTACGACCCGGCGGAGGGTCGGATGACTGACCTCGGCGAAACCGGCGGAAGATGCTGCGGCTGCCGACATGGAGCTCTCCCCAGGTGATCTCCTGCCCGGGCTCACCAGCGCCAACGAAGGCTCGACGGTCACGGGGCGGTCGAGGAATCGGCTCCTCCGTCTCACATCCATCGCCGTCCATCCTCCAATCCCGCCGGCCCGGCTCTGACTTCGTGACGGGCATAGTCTGTGACAGGCGAATCAGACGAGTGTGACCACGAGTCTCCGGTGTTTCCAATACTGACGACAGAAACATCCGCTAAGCAGGAGGTTTTTAAGCGGATGATGGGACTCGAACCCACGACCTTCTGCATGGCAAGCAGACGCTCTAGCCAACTGAGCTACATCCGCGCTCGACCGACTATAGCGTCAGCGCGCCGCGTCCAAGGCCTCGTTCACCAGCCGGTCGGCGAGCTCGTTGTGCTCGCGGCGGACTGCTCGGAAGCGGACCCTCCCCACCCGCCGCGCCCGCAGGCCCGCCTCCTCCCAGAGGTCGCGAAGCGCCGCGTTCTTCACGCGGTACTCGCCGCGCATCTGCTTGACCAGGAGCTCGGAGTCGGAGACGACCTCGAGCTCGTCGACGCCGAGCTCCGCTGCCCGCTCGAGGCCCGCGAGGAGCGCGCGGTACTCGGCGACGTTGTTCGTCGCCACGCCGATCGCCTCTCCCTCGGCCGCGAGCACCGTGCCGTCGTCGGCCTCGAGCACGAAGCCGTAGGCGGCCGGCCCGGGGTTGCCGCGCGCGCCGCCGTCGGTGGAGAGCCGCGCCTTCACCTCGGCGGCTCGACGAGCGCGTAGAGATCGAACGCCGGCTCCTCGTAGGGGTGCGCCTCCCTCAGCGCGCGCACCACGTCGCCCTCGCGCTCGACCGGGTAGACGGTCTCGAGCCGCAGCTCGGCCACGCGCTCCTCACGGCCTCGCTGACCGACGGTCGGCGACGCCTCCTCCCCGGCGAGGAACGTGCCCGTGCCAGACGCGTGCCAGGAGCAGCGCTCGTAGGCGCCGATGCGCCCCGCCCCTGCGTCGAAGAGCGCCGCTCGCACCGCGTCGAGCGACTCGGCAGGGAGGAAGACGACGAGCTTGCGGTTCACGTTTGCCGGCCGCGGGGCCCGGGAACTGCGGCTGCGTGGTCACGCTCGAGGTACAGCCCCGTCAGACCCCCGGCGAGCGCGCCGACACGCCGGTGGCGGTCGAGGTCGAGGAGGAGCTCGGCGCCCGCGCAGACCTGATCGAGGACTGGATCGCGCCGCGTCAGAGCTGGGAGTGGACCCTGCGCGAGGGGCACGACTTCGGCCGCGCGAACAACGTCGAGGGCCGGCTGCTCTTCGTCGGGGGCGAGCAGACCTCCACGCTCACCTTCCGCCTCGATCAGCTCGATGGGGCAGAAGACACGGGCGACGAGCTCGTGCTCCGCTTCGAGGAGGAGGACGGGATCGCCAAGCTGGCGCGCCTGTCGGCGAACGGGCTCGACCTCGAGCTCTTCCACATCCTCACCTACACCTAGCGCGAGAAGGCAGAGGCCATCGGGCCGCCCGCGAGCCGGACGATGCGGCTCACGGCGCGGGATGCTCGACGTTGTCGATCTGGGCCCGCTGCAGCTTCCCGGAGTAGTCGACGTAGATCGACTTCCACTCGGTGAAGACGTCGAGCGCTGCCTGCCCCGCCTCGCGGTGCCCGTTGCCGGTCTGCTTCGTGCCGCCGAAGGGCAGGTGCACCTCGGCGCCCGTCGTGCCCGCGTTCACGTAGGTGATCCCGGCCACGAGGTCGCGCATCGCCCGAAAGGCGCGATTGACGTCGCGCGTGAAGATGGAGGACGAGAGGCCGAACTCGATCCCGTTCGCGACGCGTATCGCCTCGTCGAAGGAGCCGACGCGGATGAGCGCCGTCGTCGGCCCGAAGATCTCCTCCTGCGCGATCCGCATCTCCGGCTCGACGTCGGCGAAGATGGTCGGACGGTAGAAGAAGCCGTTGTCGAGCCCGTTGCCCCGCGCCGGCTCACCGCCCGTGAGCAGACGGGCACCCTCGTCGCGGCCGATCGACGTGTAGGCGTGGATGCGCTCGAGCGCCTCCCTGTTGATCACCGGCCCGAGGTCGGTGCTCTCCTCCCAGCCGGCACCCACCTGCATCGCCTCGGCGGCCCGCACCAACCGCCCCGAGAGCTCGTCGTAGACCCGCTCGTGGGCGATCACGCGGCTCGCGGCGGTGCAGCGCTGCCCCGACGTGCCGAAGGCCGACCACACGATGCCGTCGACCGCCAGGTCGAGGTCGGCGTCGTCCATCACGATGATCGCGTTCTTGCCGCCGAGCTCGAGGTGGACGTGCTTCAAGCGGTCGGCTGCCGCCTTCGTGACCGCCACGCCCGTGTCGCGCGAGCCGGTGAAGGTGATCACCGGCACGTCGGGATGGGCCACGAGAGCCGCGCCGGCCTCCTCGCCGAAGCCGTGCACGACGTTGACGACACCCGGCGGCAGCCCCGCCTCCACGAGCACCTCGACGAAGCGCTCGGCCAGGAGCGGCGTGTCCTCGGCGGGCTTCAGGACGACGGTGTTGCCGCAGACGAGCGCCGGCGCGAGCTTCCACGACGGAATCGCGATCGGGAAGTTCCAGGGCGTCACCGCGCCGACGACGCCGATCGGCATCCTGACGCTCATGTTGAACTTGTCGCGCAGCTCGGAGGGCGTCGTGTGCCCGTACAGGCGCCGGCCCTCGCCGGCCATGTACACGCACATGTCGATCGCCTCCTGCACGTCCCCGCCGGCCTCGGCCAGCACCTTCCCCATCTCGCGGGTCATGAGCTGCGTCAGCTCGTCCTTCCGCTCGGTCAGGAGAGCGGCGAAGCGGAGCAGGACCTCCCCCCGCTTCGGCGCCGGGACGAGCCGCCAGTCGGCGAAGGCCTCGTTCGCCGCCGCGACGGCGCGGTCGACGTCCTCCGCGCTCGAGCGCGGGAACGTGCCCAGCACCTCCCCGGTCGCGGGATTCGTCGTCTCGAAGGTCTCTCCGCTCGCCGCCTCGACCCATTCCCCGCCGACGAAGTTGCGAAAGGTCGTCGTGCCGATAGCCCCCATCAGGTCTGCGGGAAGGTGCCCGGGAGCCTGACGCGGCGTCGGTCGCGCAGCTCTCGCTGTCCCGCGTCGGGGCTGTCCTCCGAGCCGCTGCGCCGATCGTTGCCCTCGCGGCGGTCGACGATCACCGACACGTTCGGGTTGTCCTTGTAGTACTCCACCATGCGGTCGTAGAGCTCGCCCTCGAGCTCCGGCGGGATCACGCAGTAGATCACCGGGCGGCCCTCAGAGCCGCGCGATCTCGGGAACGACGCGCCCGTCGTCCTGCACGCGCGCATTCCAGCTGGTGAAGGCCCGATCGAGCTCGGACGGGTCGTGGCCCCGCTCGGCGAGGCGCACCGGCTGCACCGCTCCCGGACTGATGCGGTACTGGTACCAGGAGATGTCCCACACGACGGTGACGACCAGATCGGCGTTCGAGCCCGACAGGGTGACGATGCTCGCCCGCGGCTCGCCGAGGCTCTTGGCGATCCCGCCGACGGTTCGCCGGTAGTCGCTCGCGTTGAAGGCATCCGCGGCATCGACGACCGCGAGCTCGGGCTCCGACAGACGGCGCAGGATCGGCTCGGCGGCGACGGGCTCGGCGCCGGGCGGCCGGCGCGGCTCGAACAGCTTTCCCAGGCCCCGCCCGCGTCCCCGGCGCCGGTCGGCGGCGACGGTCGGCGTGGAAGGGCTGCCCTCCTTCACCCACCCATGGTTCTGGGCCGCCTCCTGGCAGAGCGGGCACACGTCCACCAGGGCGTCACGGCCGTCGGGCGCATAGCGGGTCACGCGCTCCCCGAGGAGCAGCGTCCGCTCGCAGATCGCGCACGTCGGCGTGACGGCGTTTCGCGTGATGCGCATCGCGCCGACTATAGCCAGGGCCCGGGGGTCGATCCCGCTGAGGGACGGAGGACCACGACTCGGCCGGCGAGCACGTCCCTAGACGCGCGCCTCCTCGTGCTCGTTCCTCCGCTCGGCGATCAGCTTCTGGGCGATGTGCGACGGCACTTCCTCGTAGCGCAGGAACTGCATGTGGTAATCGCCGCGGCCGCCGGTGAGCGAGGTCAGGGACTGCGCGTAGGTGAGCATCTCCGCCATCGGCACCTCGGCCTTGATGGTGGTCATGCCGGCCTGCGGCTCCATTCCGTGCAGCCGTCCCCGCCGGGCGTTGAGGTCGCCGTTGACGGCACCGACGGCCTCGTCCGGAACGGTCGCCTCCACCTCCATGATCGGCTCGAGCAGCACGGGGCTCGCCTTCTCGTAGGCGGACTTGAACGCCATCGAGCCCGCGATCTTGAACGCCATCTCCGAGGAGTCGACCGTGTGGTAGGAGCCGTCGACGAGGCGCACGCGAATGCCCTGCACGGGCGCTCCCGCCAGCTCCCCGTGGAGCATCGCCTCCTTGATGCCCTTGTCCACCGCCGGCCGGAAGCTCTGCGGGATCGACCCGCCGACGATCTGGTCGACGAACTCGTAGCCCTCGCGCTCCTCGAGCGGCTCGAGCACGATGTGGCAGTCGCCGAACTGGCCCCG
>JACCZA010000134.1 GCA_013696185.1 Actinomycetota bacterium | reverse complement strand
GAGATCCGCGTGACGGTGCTGCACGAGCTCGGGCACTACTTCGGCCTGGACGAGGACCGGCTCGCCGAGCTCGGCTACGGCTAGGGCCTGTCCGTAAAGTGGTCGCGGTGGCTGGAGCGCGGGAGGTACCGGGAGGCAAGGACGCAGGGAGCGTCGATATGAGGACAGTGGGCTATCCGGTTTACGCCCCTGTCTCTTCTGGATGCTCACGGGCGGCCGCCAACGATCGCGCTGACGGGTACGGGATCGAGCTGCATGGCCTGCTCGAGCAGCCGGTAGAAAAGGAGACCGCGGCGCGTCGAGCTGCGGCGGTTGAAGCGGAAGGTGAACTCGTCTAGGTAGAAGTCGAGCTGGTGCGGCCGGGCCGCTCCCTGGTGGGTGCCGAGCAGCCAGCGCTTGAGCAACGAGGAGACGCGGTGGACGCGAGGCATGGCGACATGCGCCGGGTCGCCGCTGGCGGCGATGCTCGTCGGCTGATGGATGAAGCCAGCAGCGGTGACACCGCCGTAGCCCTGCCAGCGATCGGTGGAGACGAGAGAGCCCGGCGCGACCGCATTGGTCACGAAGTCGGTCAGGATCGGGCCGGAACAGTCGTGGATGCGTGCGAGCCGAACACGGCCGCAGGCGCCACGAGCTCGTGTCTCGACCGCGATGATCGCCTTGTCGGCGAAGGTGCCGCGTCCGAGCCTTCCCGGCGTGGAGGCACCGACGGCGGTCTCGTCGACCTCGACCTCACCGACGAGCTTGTCGCGGCCCGGTCGCACCATCGCACGACGCAGCTTGTGCAACAGCGACCAGGCGGTCTCGTAGCTTCCCAGGCCGAGCAGGCGTTGGAGGCCGAGCGCGCTGACGCCATGCTTGGTGCCCTCAGGTACCAAGCGGCGGCGAACCACGTCGTCAACGGCAGGCGCGTGTCAGCGAACACCGTCCCGGCGGTCACCGAGACATCGATCCGGCAGCGAGCGCAGCGGAGATTCCGTCCCTTGCTCATCCGCCAGGCCCTGCCGCAGCCACAGCCGGGACAGACGAACCCGCCCGACCAACGAAGCGCGGCGAGGTAATCCAGACACGCCTCATCATCGACAAACCACGCGTTGAAGTCGCGCAGCGTTCCCGGATAGTCGCGGCCGGCCAGGGGAGCGTCCACCTCATCAGGATCGCATCAGGCCATGACGGAATCGGCACATAGGGGCGTCATCCCGATAACCCACTTGTCCTCATATCGACGCTCCCTGCGTCCTTGCCTCGCGGCACCTCCCGCGCCCCAGCCACCGCGACCACTTTACGGACAGGCCCCTGGAGCAGCTACCCGGCAACCTGCGGCCTCGTACGGCGGCCGCGCTTCCTGACGGTCGACCGACTGCTCGGCGAGTTCGGCGCCGAGCCGGAGGTCGCGGTGGACGCGCTGAGGGCGTTCCTCGAGGACGCCTCCGGGACGGCGAGTGCTACTGCGACTCGGCCAGCGCGAGCTCGCGCCGCAGCTCGACGGGCAGCCTGAAGGTCACGTCCTCGTCGACCATCCGGTAGGGCTCGATCTCGGTCACGCCCCGCTCCCGGAACCAGTCGCAGACGCGCGCCACGAGCTTCTCCGGCGCGGACGCCCCCGACGTCACGCCGACCGTCTCGACGCCGCGCAGCCACCGCTCGTCGATCTGCGTCTCGTCCTCGATCAGGTGCGCTGCCACGCCGCCCGCCCGCGCCACGTCGACGAGCCGGTTCGAGTTCGAGCTGTTGCGCGAGCCGATCACGAGCAGGAGGCCGACCTCCGTGAGCAGCTCCTTCACCGCCCACTGCCGGTTGGACGTCGCGTAGCAGATGTCCTCCCGCTTCGGCGCGTAGATCTGGGGGAAGCGCCTGCGCAGGGTCGCGATGATCTCGCCCGTCTCGTCGACCGAGAGGGTGGTCTGCGTGATGTAGGCGATCCGCTCCACCCCCGGCAGCGCAAGCGCCTCGGCATCCTCGACGGACTCGACGAGGACGATCGCCTCGGGCGCCTCGCCCATCGTGCCGACCACCTCCTCGTGGCCCGCGTGGCCGATCAGGACGACGGTGTATCCGGCTGCCGCGTACCGCCGCGCCTGCACGTGCACCTTCGTCACGAGGGGACAGGTGGCGTCGATCGTGCTCAGGCGGCGAAGCGCCGCGTTCGCGTGCACCGAGGGCGCCACTCCGTGGGCCGAGAACACGATCGTCGCTCCCTCGGGCGCCTCGCTCTCGCTCTCGACGAAGACCGCGCCGCGCTCCTCCAGGTCTCGCACGACATGGGCGTTGTGGACGATCTGCTTGCGCACGTAGATCGGCGCGCCGTAGTGCTCGAGCGCGAGCTCCACCGTCTCGACGGCGCGCTCGACGCCTGCGCAATAGCCGCGGGGCGAGGCGAGCAGGACGCGGCTGACCATCTCCTGATCGTAGCCGCGTCTGCCGTGCCGACTTGGCAAGCGCCCCACTGGACGTTACGGTCTCTCCCTGGGCGACGCAGGACCGCGCCGGGTTCCCCTCCGCATCGGCAGCGGTCGCACCGAGGAGGGCCCGCTGCACTTCACCCCCCCGGCAGCGGGCCTTCCTCGCGTCCTCTCGTCCTTGCGGAGCCCTCGGGCGTGTGGGGCCGCGCCTATGATTTGCGCTCCGAGTGAGCTCCGAGAGCCAGGCGATCCTCCTGAACGCGATCCCGCTGCTCGTCGGGGCCGCCCTCTACCTCCTGTCCGCGGGAGTGCTGGGGCCGGCCTTTCGGCGGGCGCGGGAGACGGGTCGCGAGTCCGAGCTCCCGCTCGCCTCGATCTTCGTCTGCGTAGGAGCGGCCATGGCGATCGTGGGCGTGCTCGTCCTCCTGCACCGTGAGCCGCTCGCCGGCAACGCCTGGGTCTCGCTGGCCGCCGTCTCGCTCGCCGTGCTGCCGGCGGTCCTCTTCCTCGTGCGCAGGGGCGACCGGAACGCCGCGAGGCGGGGCCACATCGGGGAGGAGGAGACAGGCGCGCAGCCGCGCCGTGAGCGCATGGCCACGCTCGCCGGGGAGCTCGCCCGAGCCCAGGACGGCGAGTCGATCGCAGAGCTCCTGCTGGCGGCGGCGACCGAGGGGCTCGAGGTCGAGTTCGCCTCGCTCGCCCTGATCGAGGGAACGACGGCCACCGGTCTCGCCGCCCGCCTCGACGGGCGCAGCCTGCCGTGGCCGGGCGAGCTCCAGGTCGACCTGGAGCGGCAGCCTTCGGGCATCGCGACGGCGGTGTTCGAGGTCGCTCCCCTCGCGGTCTACGACCTCGCGTCTTCTCCGGCCGGCGACCGGGAGCTCGCGGAGGCGATCGGCGCGCGCAGCGGCGCCTGGGCACCCCTCGTGGCGGGGGAGACGGTGCTCGCGGTGCTCGCCGTCGCGACGCGCGGACAGCGGGCGTTCCCCGCCGAGGACCTCGCGCTCCTCCAGGAGCTGGCCTCCGGCGCCGCGCCGGCGCTCGAGCGCACCCGCTCGTCCACGG
>JACCZA010000118.1 GCA_013696185.1 Actinomycetota bacterium | reverse complement strand
CGTCCACGAGCTCGATGCCGAGCTCGCGCAGCTCCCTCGCGAGCGTCGCCCGTGAGCGGGTGGTCGTGTTCGAGACGAAGCGGAGGCGATGACCCGCGGCGCGCAGGCGCGCGACTGCGTCCGCTGCCCCCGCGATCGGCTCTCCCGACACGTGGAGGACCCCGTCGACATCGAGCAGAATGGCCGTCATGGAGCGCGAGTCTATTCGCGTCACTCGCTCGGTGGCCGTGCCGCTCGCAGAGATCGAGCTGCGGTTCTCGCGCTCGAGCGGACCGGGCGGTCAGCACGCGCAGAAGTCGGAGACCCGCGTCGAGGCGCTCTTCGACGTGGAGCACTCGGAGGCCCTCACCCCGGCGCAGAAGCGACGGGTGACCGCGAAGGCCGGGCCCGTGCTGCGCGCGATCGCTCAGGACGAGCGCAGCCAGTGGCGAAACCGCGAGCTGGCGATCGAGCGGGTGGTCGAGCACCTGCGCGCGGCCCTGCACATCGAGCGCCGGCGCGTGCTGGTCCTCGCCATGCCTTCGATCGTCGAGGACCTCGAGGGCATCCAGCTCGTCGGGGAGGGGGCCGAGGTCGTGCTGATCGGCGGCGCGGCCGAGGGCTCCGAGACCGGCAGGATCTTCTCCTACATGAACCTGGCCCGGGCCTTCGCCGAGCTGGACGCGGGCGCCGAGCTCGTCTGCCTGCACAAGAACCGCTGGTGGCAGACCGCGCGCGGGCCGCTCCTCGACTCCGGCGCGTTCGTCGCGGGGCTCGAGTATGCGGCGCAGACGGAGGCCACCATCCTCGGCAAGCCGAGCGCGGCCTTCTTCGACGCGGCCCTCGAAGCCCTCGACGCCGATGCGGGGATGACCTGGATGGTCGGCGACGACGTCGAGACGGACATCGCGGGCGCTCAGCGGTGCGGCTTGAAGACGGTGCTCGTGCGAACCGGCAAGTTCCGCCCGGACGCGGTCGAGGCGGGCGGGGTGCGGCCGGACGGGATCGTGAGCTCGATCGCGCAGCTGCCGGACTGGCTCGAGCGGAGTGCCTGAGCGGCGGTGCGTGTCGGCATCGACCTGATCGAGATCGAGCGGGTGCGGCGCGCGCTCGAGCGCTGGGAGGGCTTCGCCGAGCGCTGCTTCACCGAGGAGGAGCGCCGCTACTGCGACGCTCGCGTCAATCCGGCGGAGAGCTACGCGGGCCGCTTTGCCGGCAAGGAGGCCGTCGGCAAGGCGCTCGGATGCGGCGTCCACTTCACGTGGAAGGAGATCGAGATCGCGGGCCGCCCGAAGCCGCGCGTCAGCCTGTCGGGCCGCACGAGAGCCTGGGCCGAGCGCGTGCAGGCCGGGCAGATCGACCTCTCGATGACCCATTCACGGGAGCTCGCGGCGGCCATCTGCGTCGTCAGCGACGCCGGCGCGTAGACGAGGTGCTCGAGGCGCTGTACGACGCGGCCGAGATGCAGGCGGCCGAGGCGGGGCACGACGTCCCCGCGCTGATGGAGCGTGCCGGGCGGGCGGTCGCTCGCCAGGCGCTCGCGCGGTTCCCGCACGCCGACTCGTTCGCCGTCGTCTGCGGCGCCGGAGCAAACGGCGGTGACGGGCGGATCGCGGCGCGCTTCCTGCGCGACGCCGGTCGCCAGGCGGTCGAGACGACGGCGGTGACAGATGCCGACGTGGTCGTCGATGCGCTCTTCGGCACGGGCTTTCGCGGTCCCCCGCGGCCCGAGGCGGCAGCCCTGATCGAGCGGATCAACAGCGCGGGCGCGCCAGTCGTGTCGGTGGACCTCCCCTCGGGGGTCGACGCGTCCACGGGGGAGACACCGGGAGCGGCGGTGCGCGCCTCCCTCACCGTGACCTTCCACGGCACGAAGGTCGGTCTCGCGGTCGCGCCGGGCAGGTTCCATGCGGGCGAGGTCGCCGTCGCCGACATCGGGCTCGAGCCGGCCGAGACCCTGCACCGCCTGGTCACCCGTCGCATCCTCGACGCCGTCCCTCGCCGCGCCGTGCACGACAACAAGTACTCGGCCGGCTCGGTGGTCGTCGTCGGCGGCTCGCGTGGGCTCGGCGGTGCCGTGTGCCTCGCCGCGGCTGCCGCGTTTCGCGCCGATGCGGGCTATGTCGCGGTCGCGGCCCCCGAGTCGGGTCTGTCGCTCGTCGAGCAGCGCGTGCTCGAGGCGGTCAAGCGGGCCTGCCCCGAGGACGACGAGGGTCGGCTGACCGAGGCGGCGGCCGATGTCGTGCTCGAGCTCGCCGAGCGGGCAGGCGCCGTCGCGATCGGGCCCGGCCTCGGGCGCAGCGACGGGACCCGCGCCCTCGTGGGCCGGCTCCTGCGCGAGCTGGAAGTGCCCGTGGTGGTGGACGCCGACGCCCTCTTCGAGCTGGAGCCGAGCGACCGGGTCGCCCCGACCGTGCTCACCCCGCACGCGGGCGAGCTGGCCCGGCTGGTCGGGAAGCCCTCGGCGTGGGTGTCCGCGCACCGCCTCGAGGCGCTCGCCCTCGCCGTCGAGCGCTTCGACTGCATCGTGCTGCTGAAGGGGGCCGACACGCTCGTGGGCGCGCC
>JACCZA010000101.1 GCA_013696185.1 Actinomycetota bacterium | reverse complement strand
AGACGTCCTGGAGGCACTCCCTGTAGGTCTCGAGGATGATCGGGAAGGAGCCGTAGCGGCGCGCCACCTGGAGCAGGCCCTGGGCCTTCAGGCGCTGCTGCCAGAGGGGCGTGCGCTGACCCGGCCGACGGCGCGGGATCAGGAGTGCGCGGGCGGCGTTCTCGCGGAAGCGGGCGCCGAAGAGGGCGCTCTGGGCGACCTCGGTCACGACGAGCTCCTCGATCTCGTCGGGCGACAGCACGAGCTCCTGCGTGGGCGGCGGCACATCGGCGTCCGGGAGGTGGAGCGCGATCCCGTCGTCCGACCAGATCGACTGCACCTCGAGGCCGAGCGAGTCGCGCAGGCGGGCAGCGAGCGCGAGCGCCCAGGGCGCGTGCACGCGGCTGCCGAAGGGGGTGAGGATGCAGACGCGCCAGTCGCCGATCTCGTCCCGGAAGCGCTCGACGACGATCGTCCGGTCGGACGGCACGACGCCCGTCGCCGCTGCCTGCTCGTGCAGGTACGCCAGCAGGTTCCGTGCGGCGCGCTCGTCGAGCGCGTGCTCCTCTATCAGGCGCGTCAGCGCCCGCTTCTCGGTCAGCGCGACGAGCTCCCGCGACGCCTTGCCGATCGCGGCGCCGAGCTCGTACGGGCGGCCGATGCCCTCTCCTTTCCAGAAGGGCACCGCGCCCGGCACGCCGGGTGCGGGTGAGACGAGCACGCGGTCGCGCGTGATCTCCTCGATCCGCCAGGTCGAGGCGCCCAGCATGAATGTTTGACCCGCGCGCGCCTCGTAGACCATCTCCTCGTCGAGCTCGCCGACGCGCCCGCCGCCGTCGACGAGGTGGACGCCGAAGAGGCCCCGGTCCGGGATCGTGCCGGCGTTCGTGACGGCGAGCCGCCGCGCGCCCGCCCGGCCGCGCACGAGGCCGCGCGTGCGATCCCAGACGATGCGGGGCCGCAGCTCGGCGAACTCGTCGGACGGATACCGCCCCGCCAGCATGTCGAGCACGTTCTCGAGCTGCAGGCGCGAGAGCTCGGCGAAGGGGTAGGCACCGCGCACGAGCTCGTGCAGCTCGTCGACCGAGATCTCCTCCTCGGCACAGATCGCGACGATCTGCTGCGCGAGCACGTCGAGCGGGTTGCGCGGGATCACGGTCTCCTCGATCGCGCCCGCCTGCATCCGCTCGGCGACCACCGCCGCCTCGAGCAGGTCGCCGCGGAACTTGGGGAAGATGCGGCCCTTCGAGACGGCGCCGAGCTCGTGTCCGGCGCGACCCACCCGCTGCAGCCCGCGCGCGACCGACTTCGGCGACTCGACCTGGATCACGAGGTCGACCGCGCCCATGTCGATGCCGAGCTCGAGCGACGAGGTCGCCACGAGGCAGGGGATCTCGCCGCGCTTCAGCAGCTCCTCGATCTCGACCCGCTGCTCGCGCGCCAGCGAGCCGTGGTGCGCACGGGCGAGCTCGCGCTCGGCCAGCTCGTTCAGGCGCAGCGCGAGGCGCTCGGCCAGGCGGCGGTTGTTGACGAAGACGATCGTCGAGCGGTGCTGCTCCACCAGCGCGAGCAGCTCGGGGTAGATCGACGGCCAGATCGAGCTCGACTCGCCCGGCTCGCGCATGTCCTCGACCGGGACGACGACACGCAGGTCGAGCTGCTTGGCGCTGCCCGCGTCGACGAGCTCGATCGGACGGCCCCCCGCGACGAACCTGCCGATCTCCTCGAGCGGGCGCTGCGTGGCCGAGAGCCCGACCCGCTGGACGGGGTCGCCGACGAGGCGGTCGAGCCGCTCGACCGAGAGCGCGAGGTGCGCGCCGCGCTTCGTGCCGGCGACCGCGTGCACCTCGTCGAGGATGAGCGTCCGGACGCCGCGCAGGGTGTCCCGCGCGCGTGAGGTCAGGAGCAGGAAGAGCGACTCCGGCGTGGTGATGAGGATGTCCGGCGGCTCCTTCAGCATGGCCGTGCGCTCCCGCTGGGGCGTATCGCCCGTGCGGACGGCGACGCGCAGCTCGCTTCGCAGGCCTGCGAGCGGGCCGCGCAGGTTGCGCTCGATGTCGTAGTTGAGCGCCTTCAGCGGCGAGACGTAGATCAGGCGGAGGCCTTCGCCCGGCGAGCTCGCGAGCCCGTCGATCCCGTAGAGGAAGGCGGCGAGGGTCTTGCCCGATCCCGTCGGCGCCTGGATCAGCGTGTGCCGGCCGCTCGCGATCGCGGGCCAGCCGAGGGACTGGGCGGGGGTCGGAGCGGCAAACGCTCCCTCGAACCACGCGCGCGTCTCGGGGCTGAAGAGGCCGAGCGGATCCACAGCCCGAGCCTAGCCTCGTAGGATCCCGCCGTGACGTACTCGATCGTGGCCCTCGACGCGGAGACGGGCGAGCTCGGCGTGGCCGTGCAGTCGCGCGCGTTCGGGACGGGTGCGGCTGTGCCGTGGGCCGCGCCTCGGGTCGGCGCCGTCGCGACGCAGTCCTTCACCGAGCGGAGCTACGGCCCCCTGGCGCTCGAGCTGATGCGGGCAGGCAAGAGTCCGGCCGAGGCACTCGCGGGTCTGCTCGCGGCGGATCCGGACCGGCAGGTGCGGCAGGTGGGGATCGTCGATGCGCAGGGCCGGAGCGCCGCCCACACGGGCGAGGACTGCATCGCCGAGGCGGGGCACCTCGTCGGCGACGGCTTCACGGTGCAGGCCAACATCATGCGCAGCGCCGCTGTGTGGCCCGCCATGGCCGAGGCGTTCGCGCAATCCTCGGGCACGCTCGCGTCGCGTCTGCTCACGGCGCTCGAGGCGGCCGAGGCGGCAGGCGGCGACTGGCGCGGCCAGCAGGCGGCCGGCCTCCTCGTCGTCCCGGCGGCAGGCAGCCCGTGGGAGCGCGTGTCGGATCTGCGGGTCGACGACCACGAGCAGCCGCTCGCCGAGCTCCGCCGTCTCCTCGGGCGGGAGGAGGGCTACCGCGCGCTGCACCGCAGCGATCGCCGCGCCGAGGCCGCCGCGGCGGCCGGGCTGCCCGAGCTCGACGTCCGCTGGGCCGGAATCCTGGACGCGGCGCACGAGGGCGACGTCGAGCGGGCCCGCGCGCTCCTGCTGCCCCTCCTCCGCGACGAGCCCCGCTGGGGCGACTACGCCCGTGCGCTGGGAGCCCGCGGCCTCCTCCCCCTCGCCGACCGGCTGCTCGCAGACCCGTGACGGCTGCCGACCGCCTCTACTTCTCGGACGACGACGAGGCGAACGCGCTCCTCGCGCGCGAGCCGCTCGCGCTCCTGATCGGCTTCGTGCTCGACCAGCAGGTGACGGTGCAGAAGGCGTTCTCCTCGCCGCTCGAGCTGAAGCGGCGGCTCGGCTCGCTGGACGCTGCCGCGATCGCGACGCTCGAGCCGGAGGAGCTCGAGCGCGTCTTCGCGCAGAAGCCGGCTCTGCACCGCTTCCCCGCGGCGATGGCCCGGCGGACGCACGAGCTCTGCGACACGCTCGTCTCCGAGTACGGCGGGCGCGCCGAGCGCGTGTGGCTGGAGGCCTCGAGCGGCGCCGACCTCGAGCGGCGCCTGCTCGGGCTGCCGGGAATCGGCGAGCTGAAGGCCGGATCGATCCTCGCGGTGCTCGGCAAGCGCCTCGGCGTGCGACCGCCCGGCTGGGACGAGGTCGCTCCGGCGCACCCGACCCTCGGCGACGTCGACTCGCCGGAGGCGCTCGTCGCCTACCAGGCTGCCAAGCGGGCGCGGAAGGCGGCACGGCGGGCGCAGTCCGCCTGACGCAAAGAGCAGGGCGAGCGACCGGCCCCCGCCCTGCTCTCTTTGCGGTGAACGTGGACTCCTACGGCTGAGGCGTCAGATCGACGCGCGAGCCGGCCCGCGGCTGGCCGTCCACGCCGCGCGTGTCGGCGATCAGGTGGATCGCCCCGTCGGCCTGGCGACCGATCTGGACGTAGCCGAAGTTGAACAGGTTGCCCTCCGAGTAGAGCGGCGTCGGGCCTGCCGTCGGATCGAGCGGCGACGGCGTCCCCCTGACCGCGTTCATCGGCCCGGTGACGAGCTCGTGGAAGACGAGCCGGTCGCCGTCGCCATCCGCGTCGATGTCGTAGCGGATGTTGTAGGCGAAGTGCACGTCGGTCGTGACGAACACGAGGTTCTTGATGTTCGACCGGTCGAGGTCGCGCAGCAGGTCGAGCAGTTCCCGCTCGAAGCCGGTCGGGTCGGTGCCGTTCGCGTAGCCGTCGCGGCCGCTCGCGACACTGCCCGTCGTGATCGAGATCGGCACGTCGTTGGCGACGACCTTCCAGGTAGCCCGTGAGCTGCGCAGCCCCTGCTTGATCCACTCGAGCTGCGTCCGGCCGAGCAGGGTCTTGCTGTTCTCAGCCGTGTCGGCCAGGTTGTTGCGGCTGCGGTAGGAGCGGGCGTCGAGGATGAAGAGGTCGGCGTCGCGACCCCAGTTGAACGAGCGGTAGACGCGGTTCCGCTCGCGCGCGTTGCGGGCGATCGGCGACCAGTTGAAGAAGGCGTCGCGGCCGGCGGAGACGAGGTTCGGGAAGCCCTCCCGGTCGCTGTTCGACGGGTTCTGGTACGTCCAGAGCGCGCCGAAGTCGTTGATCACCTCGTGGTCGTCCCACTGCGAGTACATCGGGGTGTTCGCGAGGAAGCTCCGCAGGAAGCCGTCCTCGCGGTTGTAGCGCCAGTGGTCGAGGTAGACGTCGCGCACCTGAGCCCGGTCGGTCCAGTCCACGGTCGGGCTGGCGATGCTCGGGAACGTGCCAGGGATGTTGACCCAGCTGCCCGGCCCGTCCTCGGGGCAGTCCCCGTCCGCGTAGATCATGTCGCCGCTCGCGATGAAGTAGTCGGGCTGGAGGGCCTCCATCGCACCGAAGATGGCGTACCCGTCGGTCTCGGCGTTACGGCAGTACTGCTGACCCCCGAGGTCGCCGCCGACCGTGAAGCTGAGCGGTCGGCTGACCGTCGAGCGCGGCGGTGTCTTGAACGTGCCGACGGCGTCGTCGGACACGATCACACGTCCGCGCGCGCCCCGGGTGCGGAACTCGACGCGGTACCAGTAGCGCGTGTCGGGCTCGAGCTCGTCGAGTGCGACCTTCGCGGTGTAGTCGGTCGCCCGCAGAGCGCGGGCGCTGCCGCCGGAGGTCGGATCGGAGAGCTCGGCGTCGGTGTCGTAGTACACGTGCATCCGCGCCTCGGCGCTGGCGCGGCCCCAGACGACGGCGCTCGTGGCCGTCACGTCGCCGCTCGCGGTGCCGTGCGTCACCTCGAGGCGACTCGGCGGCCGCCCCGATCTCCCTGCGGTCGCGCTCGCTGCGATCGCGAGCACGAGTGCGAGTGCCGCCAGTCCGAGGACGACCGTCCGTCCCTGTCGCTTCTGCATGCTGCCCCCTCATCGGTCGATGGAGTCGTGCCGAGCACGAGTCTCACCGGGTGTCGCCGCGGGGTGGGCGTCCGAGTCGTGAAGATCAGGTCCGGATGCAGTGAAGACCTGCCGATGAGCGAGACGTGAAGCTCGTCGCCGTCCTCGCAGCCGGCTCGACACTCGTCCTCGGGGGCGCCTCCACGCCTGCGCCGAGGTTGCCGTCGGCCCCGGCCTGCACCGTGTTCCCCGCCTCGAGCCCGTGGAACCAGAGGGTCGACCGGCTCCGAGTCGCTGCCGACTCCCCAGCCCTGATCGCCTCGATCGGGCGCGAGCGCGGCCTCCACGCCGACTTCGGCTCGGGAACGTGGAACGGCGGGCCGATCGGGATTCCGGTCACCGTCGTCGGGGCGGGTCAGCCGAAAGTGCGCGTCGCGTTCGAGTACGCGAGCGAGAGCGACCCGGCGCCCTACCCCATCCCGGCCGGCGTGGCGATCGAGGGC
>JACCZA010000076.1 GCA_013696185.1 Actinomycetota bacterium | reverse complement strand
GCGCCTGTACTGGGGCCCCGCGCCGTCCTCGACCTTGAGTACCCGGTCGCGCGCGACGAGGTGCTCGAGGTGCGCGATCGTCTCGGCTAGCGCGAAGCGTCGCTGCCCCGGTCCGAGCGGCTCGGGGAAGAGGGTGAGCGAGAGCGTGTAGGCGTCCCGCGGCTCGTTGCCGAGCGCCCTGACGGTCAGGTCGAGGCGGTCGCGGTGGTGCAGGATCAGCTCGCGGGCCCGCGCCGCGGGGTGCTCGATCGGGTCGCGATGGCCGGCGAAGGCGACTCTCGGAGCGCGCTCGATCACGCGGTCGAGCGAGCGCATGAAGTCCTCGAGCGGATCGGGCCGCCCCCCGGGGTAGAGGCCAACCTGGGGCGAGATGCCGTTGAGGATGGCGTCGCCGGCGATCATCGTGCCGTCGCGAAAGAGCGTCAGATGCCCGTCGGCGTGGCCCGGCAGGTGCACGACCTCCCAGCCGTCGACGTGCTCGCCGGGCTCGACCACGCGCGCCTGGGCCGGCAGCCGCACCAGGCTGCGCAGGCCCTTGCTCTCGGACTGCATCGCCTCGGCCTCGGACTGCGGCATCCCGTGCTCGTGCATGAACCGGGACGAGCGCTCGAACCCGCCGCCTTCCCCCCAGACACGGCGGCTCTGCTCGCGATCGATCCGCCCCTGCAGCACCGGCGCGCCGGTGAGGGCCGCGACGTCGGCGGCGCCCCCGATGTGATCGGGGTGCAGGTGCGTGACGAGGATCTGCTCGAGCGGCCCCCCGAGCGCCTCGAGCGCGGGGCCCCACCCCGCCTCCGGGTCGCGCAGGCCGAGCCCCGTGTCGACGAGCGTCCAGCCTCCGGCCGCCGCGCGCAGGAAGTAGGCGTGCACGTGGTCGATCCCGAGCGGCAGCCGGAACGTGAGGCGGCGCACGCCGGGAGCGACCTCGATCGCGGTGCTCGTTTCGGGCGCCTGCACGTTTGTAGGGTACGCGCGGATGCCAGCGCTCCTCTCGGTCGAGGACGTCACGCGCCGCTTCGGCGGCATCCTCGCGCTCGACGGGGTCTCCTTCGCCCTCGAGGAAGGGCAGATCGGTGGGCTGATCGGGCCGAACGGGGCGGGCAAGACGACGGCCTTCAACGTGATCACCCGCCTCTACCCCGCCGACTCGGGGCGTGTCCTCTTCGACGGAGAGAACCTCCTGCGCTCGCCGGCGCACAAGGTCGTCTCGCACGGGATCGCTCGCACCTTCCAGAACGTCGCGCTCTTCGCGCACATGACCGTGCTGGAGAACGTGCTCGTCGGAGCCCACGCGCGCACCGGCTTCCGCGGGGAGGCGAAGGCGCAGGCCGAAGCCCTCGAGACGCTCGCCTACCTCGATCTCGCCGAGCTCGCGCACCGCGCCGCCGGCGGCCTGCCCTTCGGCACGCTCAAGCGGATCGAGCTCGCGCGGGCGCTCGTCTCGCGGCCGCGCCTGCTGCTCCTGGACGAGCCCGCGGGCGGGCTGAACCACGAGGAGGTCGACGAGCTGCAGGGCGTGATCCGCCGCATCCGCGCCGACCACTCGCTCACCGTCCTCCTCGTCGAGCACCACATGAACCTCGTCATGTCGGTCTCGGACCGCGTGCACGTGCTCAACTTCGGGCGCAAGATCGCTGAGGGCACGCCGGCGGAGGTGCGGGCGAACCCCGAGGTGATCGAGGCCTACCTCGGCTCCGACGACGTCGCCGAGCCGGAGACCACCGCCCTCGCGCTCGAGGTGGAGGGGGACGATGGCGCTCCTTGAGCTCGAGGGGGTCGAGGCCCGTTACGGACAGGTGCGGGCGCTCCACGGCATCTCGCTCGCGGTCGAGGAGGGTCAGGTCGTGGCGCTCCTCGGCGCGAACGGCGCCGGCAAGACGACGACCCTCCGCGCGGTCTCGGGCACCGTCCGCCGGACGGGTGAGATCCGCTTCGAGGGGCGCTCGATCGTGCGCGGGTCACCGGAGGGAGCCGCACGCCTCGGCATCGCCCACGTGCCGGAGGGCCGCGGCACCTTCGCCGAGCTGAGCGTGTGGGACAACCTCCGCATGGGCGCCTTCGTCCGCCGCAACCGCCGCGCGGTGAGCGCCGACCTCGAGCGCATCCTCGTCCACTTTCCCTGGATCGAGGAGCGGCGCGGACAGCAGGCCGGAACGCTGAGCGGCGGCGAGCAGCAGATGCTCGCGCTCGCGCGAGCGCTCGTGGCCCGGCCCCGGCTCCTGCTCCTCGACGAGCCCTCCCTCGGGCTCGCGCCGCTCGTCGTGCGCGAGTTCTTCGGCATCGTCAGGATGCTCAACCAGGAGGAGGGTCTGACTGTGCTCGTGGTCGAGCAGAACGCGAACATCGCTCTCACCGTCGCGGATCGCGCGTACGTCCTCGAGGTGGGCGAGATCGCCGTCTCGGGCAGCGCCGAGGAGCTGCGCAGGAACGAGTCGGTCCGCCGCTCGTACCTCGGGTACTGATGACCGAGTTCTTCCAGCAGATCGTGAGCGGGCTCGCCTCGGGCGGTGTCTACGCGAGCCTTGCGCTCGCCCTCGTCCTGATCCACCGCTCGACCCAGGTGATCAACTTTGCGCAGGGCGAGATGGCCACCTTCGCCACCTACATCGCCTGGACGCTGATCGACCGGGGCATGTCGTACTGGCCGGCGTTCGTGCTCACGCTCCTCGTCGCCTTCGTCGGCGGGGTCGCGGTGGAGCGCGTCGTGATCCGTCCTGTCGAGCGCGCTCCCGTGCTGACCGTCGTGATGGTGACGATCGGCCTCCTCGTCCTCGTCAACGGGGCGATGGCGTGGCTCTGGTCGCCCGAGGTGAAGTCGTTCCCGAGCCCGTTCCCGAGCCGCGCGATCGACGTCGGCGGGGTCGCGATCAGCCTCCAGGACCTCGGCATCCTCGGCATGACACTCGTCACCTTGACGCTCCTGTACCTCTTCTTCCGCTTCACGAAGGTCGGGCTCGCGCTGCGTGCCGCGGCGGTCAACCCCGAGTCGAGCCGGCTTGCGGGCGTGCGCGTGAGCTGGATGCTCGCGCTCGGCTGGGGGCTCGCGGCGATGCTCGGAGCGGTCTCGGGGATGATGATCGCCCCGACGAGCTTCCTCGAGCCGAACATGATGCAGGTGATCATCATCTACGCCTTCGCGGCGGCGGTCCTCGGCGGGATCAACAGCCCGGTCGGCGCGGTCGTCGGCGGACTGCTGCTCGGGGTCGCCCTCAACCTGATCGGCGCCTACGCGGAGTTCCTCGGACCCGAGCTGCGCCTGCCGGTCGCACTCGCGATCCTGCTGGCGGTCCTGCTCGTGCGACCGGCGGGCCTCTTCGAGCGCGCCGTCGTCAAACGGGTGTAGCGGTGGCGCGGGCAGCGAGGAGCACCGGTGGCGTCGCCCCCCCGTCCTCGACGCCGCTCAGGCGCGCGCTCTCGGCCGGGGCCGTCGCCTGCCTCGTGCTGCTCGTCCTCGCGCTGCCCGTGCTGCTCGAGACGCGCACGTACGAGCTCGCGCGGGCTGCCGAGTACGCGATCGCGATCCTCGGCCTGGTCGTCCTCGTCGGCTTCACCGGGCAGATCTCGCTCGGGCACGGGGCGTTCATGGCGATCGGGGGCTATACGAGCGGCGTCCTGATGTTCCACACGGGCGTCGCCGGCGCGCTCACGATCCCGCTCGCGGGCGTGGTCGCGGGCCTGATCGGCTTCTTCTTCGGCTTTCCGGCCCTGCGCCTGTCGGGCGTCTATCTCGCGCTTGCAACCTTCGCGCTCGCCGTCGCCGTCCCGTCCATCCTCAAGCGCTTCGAGGGCCTCACCGGGGGCAGCGGCGGCCTCGTCCTCGACGTCCTCGCCCCCCCGGGGCGGCTGCACGTGCGCCCCGAGCGCTGGCTCTACTACCTGACCGTGTCGATCGCGCTCGTGCTCTTCGCGCTCACGTGGCTCCTCCTCCGCGGGCGCGCGGGCCGCGCCCTGCGGGCGATCCGCGACGGCGAGGTGGCCGCCGTCTCCTTCGGTGTCAACGTCGCGCTCTACAAGGCGCTCGCGTTCGGGCTGTCGGCCGCCTACGCGGGGGTGGCAGGGTCGCTGCTCGTGATCGACAGCGGCTTCGTCAACCCCGACACGTTTCCGATCGAGCTCTCGATTCGCATCCTGGTCGGCGCGGTGGTGGCCGGGCTGACCACGCTCGGCGCGATCCCGCTCGGTGCGCTCTTCATCGAGTTCCTCCCGATCTATTCGCAGCAGGTGTCGCAGCAGGCCCCCGCGGTGATCTACGGGGCGGCCCTGATCCTGATCATGGTGCTGCTGCCGTCGGGGGCGGCGGGACTCATTCGCCGCTTACTTTCTCCCGTAATCGGTCGTCTATAGTCCTGCAGTTTCTCAGTCGTCATTATCTCGCGCTCCGGGGGGGCGCGAGAGTGCGCGCGAAGGAGCGTGAGCTTGTGAGGAAGAAATTCGTGTTGATCGGACTCGTGGCGGTGACCAGCTTGACGGTCGCCCTGCCGGGGGCCTTTGGCAAGACGGCGGCGGGCACGACCACCGCCGCAGATCCGGGAATCACCTCCCGCACGATCACGATCGGCGGCACGTTCCCGCTCAGCGGGCCCGTCTCGCGCTACGCGCCGATCGCCTTCGGCATGAAGGCGTACTTCAGCTACATCAACGCCCGACGGGGGACGGACGGCAAGCGCGGCGTCTACGGACGGCAGATCGTCTTCAAGTTCCTGGACGACCAGTACAACCCGGCGCAGACCGTGCAGGCCACGCGTCAGCTCGTCGAGCAGGATCGCGTGTTCGCCCTCTTCGGCGGACTCGGGACCGAGCAGCAGCAGTCGGTTCGCTCGTTCCTGAACCAGCGCAAGGTACCGCAGCTGCTCGTCTCGACCGGCGCCGCGACCTGGGGCCGGGACTACAAGCAGTACCCGTACACCTACGGCTGGCAGCCCGACTACGTCTCCGAGGGACGCCTGTACGGGCGGCACATCGTCGAGAACAGTCCGAACGCGAAGATCGGCATCCTGTACCAGAACGACGACTACGGCAAGGACTACATCGAGGGGCTCGAGGCAGGCCTCGGGGCCAGGAAGAGCCAGATCATCGAGCGGCAGGGCGTGGAGCCGACCTCGACCGACACGCGGTCGCAGATCGCGCGGCTCCGTGCCTCAGGCGCCGACACGTTCGCGATCTTCGTCACGCCGAGCCTCGCGATCGGGGCCCTGATCGTGGCCGACGCGCTGAACTTCCGGCCGCAGATCTACCTCAACTCCGTCTCGGCAACCGACACGTTCATGACGATCGCGACCCAGCGGGGCGGTGCCGATGCGACCGACGGCGTGATCAGCGCCACCTACCTGAAGGATCCGGCCAGTCCCAAGTGGGCGGGCGACGCCGGCATGCAGCAGTTCAAGCGCCTGCAGGCGAAGTACTACCCGCAGGGCAACCCGAACGACCAGCTCATCCTCTACGGCATGGCGAAGGCCCACACGACGGTGCAGATCCTGCTCCTCGCCGGGAAGAACCCGACGCGCGCGTCGGTGCTCTCCGCGGCACAGCGGCTCGACTTCGCGAACCCCTTCCTGCTTCCGGGCGTGAAGGTGAAGACGAGCAAGACCGACCGCTTCCTGATCTCGCAGCAGCGGCTGCTGCGCTACCAGAGCGGCACGTGGAACGAGTTCGGTCCGCTCGTCGAGGGGCGTCCGGGCGGGCGCTGAGCCCCTTCGCACGACCCGAAATCGCTTCGTACGCGGGGCCGGCGCATGCCGGCCCCGCGCGTCTTTCCGCCCGACGGCGCACGACTCGAACTTCGCGGGCGTCTCGCGCTAGCCGCTCGCCCCACCCTGCCGCGGGGCGACTCCGAAGCGCTCGTCCCCGTCGACGTACATCCGCTCGCCCCGGAACTTGCGGGCGTCGGGATCCCATGGAAACAGGATCTGCGTGCGGAACCGGACCGCCCCGCCCGTCGGCTCCCGCCCGAGCCACTCCGCCTTCCAGGTACCGGTCACGTCGGCCTCCTCGTACACGCCCTGGGGGCCGATCACGATGCTCGTCAGGTCGAAGTGGATGTCGGGAAACGCGGTCAGGAGGTCCGTGTAGAAGCGCGCGGCACCCTCGTGCCCCTCCCAGCGGTGGCCCGTCTGCGGGAACTCGTACACGCAGTCCTCCGTCAGGGTGGAGATCAGCCCGCGCAGGTCGCGGGCGTCCTCGGCGATCGAGTGGCGCTTCCAGAGCCGGCGGATCTCGTCGTACTCCTCGGCCGTCACGTCGCGCCGGATCAACTCGAGGATCGCTTCGTGGCTCATCGGGTCTCCTGTCGGGTCGGTCGGCGGGCGCTCAGGACGACTGCCCCCCGTCGACGACGAGCACGTGGCCCGTCACGTAGGCGGAGGCGGCCGAGGCGAGGTAGGCGACAGCGCCCTTGAGGTCGTCCTCGCCGCCGTAGCGCCCGAGCGGGATCGAGCCGAGGAGCGCGCCGCCCTGGCGGTCGAGCACGTGGCGGGACATGTCCGATGGGAACCAGCCCGGCGCGATCGCGTTGACGGTGATGCCGTGCCGCGCCCACTTCCAGGCGAGATCGCGGGTGAACGCGATCAGCCCGCCCTTCGTCGCGTTGTAGACGACGGTGTTCATCACCTCGGGCGGCGCTCCGTGGAGGCCGGCGACGGAGGCGATGTTCACGATCTTGCCGCCCTCGCCCTGGTCGATCATCGCCCGTCCCGCCGCCTGGGCGCAGAGGAAGGCTCCGGTCAGGTTGACGTCCACCACCTTCTGCCAGCCCTCGAGCGGCATGTCCTCCGGGGAGGCCCCCCACGTCGTGCCCGCGTTGTTGACGAGCACGTCGACCCGGCCGAGCTCGCTCCGCGCACGCTCGATCATCGCCGCGACCTCGTCCGGATCGGTCACGTCGCAGCGCAGCCCGAGCGCCCGCACGCCGAGCGTGCGCTCGAGTTGCGCCGCCGCCTCCTCGCAGCGCTCAGGCTTCCGCGCGCAGAGGACGAGCTGCGCGCCGAGCTCGGCGAGCGCGGTCGCCATCTGCCTGCCGATGCCCGTGCCGCCGCCGGTGACGACCGCCACCTTGCCGTGGAGGTCGAACAGCTCCAGCGCGGAGGCCACTAGGTGACGAGCTCCGCCATCACCTGCAGCGCCTCCCGCTGCGGCGTCTGGCAGATCAGCGTCGTGACGCCGCAGTCGCGCCAGGCGGCGAGCCGCTCGGCGATCCGCTCCTTCGGCCCGACGAGGGCGATCTCGTCGACGAGGGCATCCGGAACGGCCATCGCCGCCTCGCCGCGGCGGCCGTCGAGGTAGAGCTCCTGGATCGTGGCGGCCTCCTGCTCGTAGCCGTAGCGCGAGGCGAGCGCGTTGTAGAAGTTGCGCCCCTTCGCGCCCATGCCGCCGATGTAGAGCGCGAGCGACGGCTTCAGCACGTCCCGGCAGGCCTGGACGTCGTCGCCGGTGACGACGCTGACGAGCGCGGCGACGTCGAACTCGGCGAGCGACCTGCCGCCCGGGGCGCGCGCGAAGCCCTCCTCGAGCGCCGGCCGGAACGCCGTCTCGAAGCGCTCGGGCGAGAAGAACAGCGGCAGCCAGCCGTCGGCGATCTCGGCGGCGAGTGCGACGTTCTTCGGGCCGATCGCCGCGAGGTAGATCGGGATGCGAGCGCGCAGGGGGTGCAGGATCAGCTTGAGCGGCTTGCCGAGACCGGTGGCGCCCTCGCCGCGGTAGGGGATCGCGTACTCGGCGCCCTCGTGCTCGAGCGGCCGCTCCCGCGCCAGGATCGCCCGCACGATCTCGACGTACTCGCGGGTGCGCACGAGCGGCTTCCCCCAGGGCATGCCGTGCCAGCCCTCGACGACCTGCGGCCCCGACACGCCGAGGCCGAGCGTGAGACGTCCGTCGGTCAGGAGGTCGAGCGTCGCCGCGGTGCTCGCCGTCGTGGCCGGCGTGCGCGCGGGCATCTGCAGGATCGCGGAGCCGACGTGGAGATCGGTCGTGGCGGCCACCCAGGCGAGGACGGTGACCGCGTCCGAGCCGTAGGCCTCGGACGTCCAGACCGAGTGGAAGCCGAGCCTGCCGGCCTCCTGCGCGAGCGCGACCGCCTGGACCGGACTGTCGTAGCGCAGTTGCAGGCCGAGCCTGATGGGGCGGTCCTTTCGCGGCGGGAAGTGCGATCCTACTGGGGTGAGCCTCTTCGCGATCGAGCCCGACGTCCGCGCGACACGGGCCCGGGTGCGCGCGTTCATGGAGGAGCACGTCTATCCCAACGAGCCGGCTCTCGAGCGCGAGGACGAGGCGGCGGACTCGCTGATCCGCGAGCTCCAGGAACGGGCCAGGGAGCAGGGGCTCTGGGCCCCGCACATCGAGCCCGACGCGGGGGGCAGCGGCCGCGGCTTCCTCGCCTACGCCTACCTGAACGAGGAGATCGGCCGCAGCGCGTGGGCGCAGCTGATCTTCGGCTGCCAGGCGCCCGACGCCGGAAACTCCGAGATCCTCCACCTCTTCGGGACGCCCGAGCAGAAGGAGCGCTGGCTGCGCCCGCTCGTTGCCGGCGAGATCCGCTCCTTCTTCTCCATGACCGAGCCGGAGGTGTCCGGGTCGGACCCGACCGGCCTGCGCACGCGAGCCGTCCGGAACGGGGAGGGCTGGGTGATCGACGGCCACAAGTGGTTCAGCTCGGGCGCCGACGGCGCCGCGTTCGGGATCGTCATGGCCGTGACCGATCCGGACGCCCCACCGCACCGGCGCATGAGCCAGATCATCGTCCCTGCCGACACCGAGGGAGTCGAGGTGGTGCGGCCGATCACGACGATGGGCCACGCCGGACGCGGCTGGACGACGCACTGCGAGGTGCGCTACACGGGCGCGCGCGTCCCCCTCGAGAACACGCTCGGCGAGCCGGGCGACGGCTTCCGGATCGCCCAGAAGCGCCTCGGGCCGGGCAGGATCCACCACGTCATGCGCTGGCTCGGGCAGATGCAGCGGGCCTTCGAGCTCATGTGCAGGCGCGCCCTCGAGCGCGAGGTCTTCGGCGGACCCCTCGCCGAGAAGCAGACGATCCAGAACTGGATCGCCGACTCGGCGGCCGAGATCCAGGCCTGTCGGCTCCTCACCCTCGACACCGCGCACCGGATCGACGCGGGCGACGAGGCGCGCGTCGAGGTCTCGCTGATCAAGTTCTACGCGGCCCGAGTCCTCCACGACGTGATCGATCGGGCGATCCAGACCCACGGCGCGCTCGGGCTGACCGACGAGACCCCCCTCGCGCGCATGTACCGCGACGCGCGCGGCGCCCGGATCTACGACGGCCCCGACGAGGTGCACAGGATGGTCGTGAGCCGGCGGATCCTGAAGGCCTTCGCCGACGGAGACGGCTGGTCGTTCACGTAGCGCGCGGCCGCGGACCTTGGCGGCTCCTCGCCGCTGACGGAGACTCCAGCGTTCGAGGAACCGGGGTCAGACACCGGTAGCAGACGAACGTCGCTGCCCGGTGCGCGCGCGTGTGTGGAACTGGATCGATCTCCGGGGCGAGACTGCCCCTCCCGCCTCCGCCTCAGTCGCCGCCCACGCGGACGAGCGCCTTTCCCCGGTTCTCGCCCCGCAGGAGCCCGATGAAGGCGCGCGGCGCCTGCTCGAGGCCCTCGGCGACGTCCTCGCGATAGCGGAGCCGCCCCTCCTCCACCCACGAGCTCAGCCGCCGCAGCCCCTCGTCGAAGCGGTGGCGGTAGTCGCTCACGAGGAAGCCCTCCATGCGCACGCGGCTCACGATCAGGAAGCCGAGGTTCCGCGGGGCGAGTTCCGGCTCGGCCAGGTTGTACTGCGAGATCAGGCCGCAGACGGCAACGCGCGCGCCCACCGCGAGGCGCCGGAAGACGGCGTCCGAGACGGCCCCGCCGACGTTGTCGAAGTAGACGTCCACCCCGTCGGGACACGCCTCGCGGAGCGCGCCGTCGAGATCCTCGCGCCGGTAGTCGAGCGCGGCGTCGTAGCCATAGAGGTCGCGCAGCTCGTCGAGCTTGGACGCCGACGCGAGCCCCACCGTCCGGCAGCCGACCATGCGCGCGAGCTGGCCGACGACCTGACTGACCGCGCCCGCCGCCGCCGAGACGACGACCGTGTCGCCCGGCCGCGGGCGCGCCACGTCGAGCAGGCCGAAGTACGCCGTGAGCCCGGTCATGCCGAGCACGTGCAGCGCCGTCGAGGGAGGCACCCCAC
>JACCZA010000067.1 GCA_013696185.1 Actinomycetota bacterium | reverse complement strand
CGACGTGCTCCGCTCCGCCCTTCGAGACGTCGGCGAGGACGTGGCTCTTACGGTGGGGCAGCACGGCCTCGAAGGTCTCGTCCGTCGTGACATCTGCGCCGTCGATCACCAGCGGGACGGCGATCCGCTCGGCCTGCATCTGGCGCAGGCGCTCCTGCAGCGCCGCTCGCTCGGGGGAGCCCGGCACGTAGCCGCGCACGGGCTCGTTGACGGGCGCCGGCGGGCGGAAGATGCCGGGGGCGCTCACGGGCGGGATTGTAGAGTTGGCTCGGTGCTGCTGACGGACGTTCGGTACGCAGCCGACGGCTGGGGCGTGGGCTCGTTGCGGTTCGGGGACGACACGCTGCTCCACCACGAGCTCCCCTCTCCCGCGACGAGGCCGCCCGCGGGCGAGCATCCGCTCGTCGGGCCGATCGAGCGGTACTTCGCGGGCGAGCGCGTCGACTTCGGAGCCGTGAAGGTCGACCTCGAGGGGGCCACCCCGTTCGAGTGGGAGCTGACGGCTGCGCTCCGCGCCGTCCCCTACGGCGAGACGGTCACCTACGGCGAGCTCGCCGCGCTCGCGGGCAGGCCGCGCGCGCACCGGGCGGCCGGGAGCTTCTGCGCGCGCAACCGCTTTCCGCTCGTCGTGCCGTGCCACCGCGTCGTCGCGTCGAGCGGGCTCGGCGGCTACGGCTGGCTCGGTGGCGACTACAAGCGCCGTCTGCTCGCTCTCGAGGGCGCGCATCTCCCTCTCTGAGGATCTGCGCGCCGAGCTCGCCGCGATCGACCCCGCGAGCGACTGCGATCGGCTGGCGGAGCTCTCGGGGCTCTTCCACAGCGCGGGCAGCGTCCACCTGCGCGGGCGAGGCGAGGTGTCGGTGCACCTCGACCTCTCGAGCCCGGCCGTCTCACGGCGGGCGTTTGCGCTCCTCCGCGGGTTCGGCGTCGCCTCGCAGATCCGCACCTACCGGCGCCGCGCGTTCGGCCGGGAGACGCGCTACCAGCTGCACGTCGAGGGCGACGCGCGGGCACTGCAGGTGCTGCACGAGGCGGGGATCCTGAGCGCCGGTCTCGCGCCGCTGCCGAGGCCGCCGAGGCGGTTGCTCTCACGGGCGTGCTGCCGGGCCGCCTACCTGCGCGGCGCGCTGCTCGGCGCCGGCTCGCTGAGCGGCCCCCGCTCGCCGCACCTCGAGGTGCGCAGCGAGACCGCCGAGGCCGCCGAGTTCGTGTCGGCGATCGCGGCAGCGGAGGGGACGCCGCTCGCCACCGTCGACCGCGGCCGCCACGTGGCCGCCTACGCGAAGGGCGCAGAGCCGATCTCCGCGCTCCTCGCCGTGGCCGGCGCCAGCAACGCGGTGCTGCTCCTCCAGGAGCGCTCGGTGGTCGGCGCGACCCGCGCCCGCGCGAACCGGCTCGCGAACGCCGATCACGCCAACCTCGTACGCACCGGGCGGGCTGCTCATCGGCAGCTGAGGGCGGCCCGGCGGCTGCGGGACTCGGGCCGGCTCGCCGAGCTCCCCCGGGAGCTTCGTGAGGTCGCCGAGCTCCGGCTCCGCCACCCGTCGATGTCGCTGCGCGAGCTCGGCGGCAAGTGCGAGCCGGCGACGAGCAAGGTCACTGTCCAGCGGCGATTGCAGGCCATCATCCGTCTGGTCGAGCCCTGAGAGAAAAGGTCCGCTCGTAGCACAGATTTGCGCAGGTGCGTGGTGGAAATCCGCCGACCCCTCAGTCATACTTCGAATCGGCGGGTCCGTGCTCGTCCGGCGTCGGATACAGACCCCGTCCGACGCCCCGGTCCGGAGCGTGGTTCAACCGGAGGGGGAGGTTCTTCCTCGGAGCTCCCCCTCCGGCCCGCTGTAGCGCGGGTGGAAACCTGCGGTTTCCCCCCACGGGCCCCCCTTCCCTGACAGAGCACGCTGATCGGACGACTGACTGGCCTCCCGGGCGAGCAAGTCGCCCTCCGGCCTACGACTCCTCGCGTTGCTCGAGCACAGGAAGGCAAGGCAACCCCTTGCCCCTGCAGAGACTCCGGGAGGGGGTGTGGGGGGAACCGTGAGGTTCCCCTCCACCGCTTCCCTCAGCGGACGCTGTTCGAAGGGAGAACAGCTTCCAGCTCAGCGCAGGTGTGCTCTTGGGGCGAAGGGCGACTTGCTCGCCCGGGAGCCCACCCAGATGTCGGAATCCGTGACTTCACCGCCCGGAAGGGCGCAGCTCTCCGGGCGAAGCCCGTAGGATTCCAGCGACGTGACTTCGATCACCCGGTACTTCCGTGGCAGGCCGACGCGCAGCTGGCGCGCGGCCGCCATCGGCGCGTAGCCAACACTTCCTCCGCACGAGGACCCTTGCGGCGGAGCTCGTCCGCGATGCCTGCGTCGGCGCGGACGACGTCGTCGTCGACCTCGGCGCCGGCAGCGGGCGGCTGACCGCCGAGCTCGCGCGCGTCGCGAAGCGTGTGCTCGCGGTCGAGCTCGACCCGCACTGGGCGGCTCGGCTCCGCGGCCGCTGGCAGAACGTCGAGGTCGTCGAAGGCGATGCGGCCCTCGCGCGGCTTCCGCGCGAGTCGTTTCGGGTCGTCGCGAATCTGCCCTTCGATCGAACGACCGACCTCCTGCACCTGTTGCTCGACGATCCGGGATCGCCACTCGTGCGGGCCGACGTGATCGTCGAGTGGGGTGTGGCGTGCAAGCGGGGCTTGCCCTGGCCGAGCACGCAGAACGGCATCTTCTGGGGCGCGTTCTACGAGACGAGCGTCGCCCGGCGCCTGCCGCGAAGCGCCTTCGAGCCTCCTCCTGCCGTGGACGCGGGAGTGCTCGTCTTCCGACGCCGTGCCGAGCCGCTGGTCGCGCCGGAGCTCGCAGGCAGCTACCGGCAGTTCGTCGCGGGCGGCTTCCGCCGCGGCCTGCGCGCCGTGTCCACCGGCCATGCGGTCAGGCGCATCGCGGGAAGAGGTGCGCTTGCCCGGGAGCTGGACGCCCACCAGTGGGCGGAGCTCTTCCTCGATCGGCCGCGGCGCGCGGCCGGCCGGTGAGGGGCCACCGAAAGACGCGCCTCGTGTCGCCGCGGGCGCGCGCGGTTCAGAATCGAGCATCGTGCCTCGCCTGACGCTCTACACCGCCCGCGGCTGCCACCTCTGCGAGCGCGCCCGGCGGACGATCGAGGAGGCGCAGGCCGACGTGCAGTTCGAGCTCCGCGAGATCGAGATCGACGGAGATCCCGTGCTCGAGGCTCGCTATCGCGAGTGGCTGCCGGTGGTCGAGATCGACGGGCGGCGCGTGTTCGTCTACCACGTCTCCCCGGAGAAGCTTCGCCGCGAGCTGGCCGCACAAACCCCTCCCTCACAAGGGAGCTTGTGACGGTGTGCCGCACGGCTCCACGCGCCCTGGCACACTGGTTGAGGGTGTCACAAGCGACGGGGTGGAGGCCTGGGTGTCGGAGCGGTTGACGGTTGGGGTGGCAGCGCGGCTCTCGCGCTACCTGCAGGTGCTGACCCAGGCCAGGAAGATGGGCAAGTCGCGCATCTCGTCGCAGGAGATGTCCGACTACACGAACATCAACGCGACGCAGATCCGCCGCGACCTCTCCGGCTTCGGCAAGTTCGGCAAGCGGGGGGTGGGCTACACGATCGACTCGCTGCTCGGCGAGATCCGCCAGATCCTCCGCACCCAGGGCCAGCACAACATCGCCCTCGTCGGCGCCGGCCGGCTGGGCCAGGCGATCGCCAGCTCGCCCATCTTCGCCGAGCACGGGATCAACGTCGCGGCTGTCTTCGACAACGACCCGGCGAAGACCGGGCGCACGATCGGCGGCGTCACGGTCAGCGACTACGGCTCGCTGGCCGAGACCGTCCGCGAGAAGAACATCATCGTGGGCGTCCTCGCCGTGCCGGCGACGAGCGCCCAGGAAGCCGCCGACGATCTCGTCGGGTCGGGCGTGCGGATCCTCTTCAACTACTCCGAGGCGCTGCTCGACGTCCCCCCGGACGTCGCCGTGCACACCTCGAATCCCGCGGTCGAGCTGCTGCACGCCCTGTACTTCCACCTGACGTAGTACGACGCGCTCGGGAGGGACGGAGCGCTGTGAGGATTCTCCTCTGGCACGGCTACCTCCTCGGGGGAACGGGCTCCAACGTCTATACACGCGCGCTCGCCCGTGCCTGGAGGCAGGCGGGCCACGACGTCGTCGTCTTCTCCCAGGAGCCGCACCCCGAGCGCTTCGAGCTCGGGGGCGCCGAGGTCGTCCGGCCCGCGATCGGGCCGCTGCTGCCGGTGTTCGTGCTCGACCGCTACGAGGGCGTCGAGGCGCGCCTGCTGCAGGACTTCACGGCCCCCGAGATCGCCCACTACGTCGAGGCGAACGTGGCCTCGCTCCGGGAGCACCTCCCGGCCGACCTTGTCTTCGCGAACCACGTGCTGCTCGGCGGGCCGGTCGGCGCCGCGAGCGGCGCCCGCTTCGCGGTGAAGGCGCACGGCTCGGAGCTCGAGTACTCGCTGCGCGGGAACGAGGCGCTCGCCGCGTGGGGGAGGGAGGCGCTCGCGCAGGCGGCGGCCGTCTTCGTCGGGTCGGCGCACATCCGCCGTGTGCTCGAGGAGGTCGTCGGCCACGTGGAGCGCGTGTACGAGGTGCCGCCGGGCGTCGACGTCGACGAGTTCCGGCCGCAGCCGCGCGAGCCCGCTCTCGCGGCGCTTCTCGCCGAGTGCCGCCTCGACCCGCCGAACCCCGGGAACCGGCTCGTTCGACTACCGGACGAGGGAAACGCCGAGCGCCTCGCGGCCTTCCTCTCGGGGGAGCAGCCGACCGTCGTCTACTTCGGCAAGCTCCTGCGCAACAAGGGAGTCCACCTCTTGCTCGAGGCCCTGCGGGGGGTGGATGCTCGCGCCGTGATCGTCGGCTTCGGCGACTATCGCGCGGAGCTCGAGGCGGCGGCGCCTCCCCGCACGCTCTTCACCGGCCCGCTCGAGCACCGCCACCTGCGCCACCTGCTCGCGCTCGCCGACGTCACCGTGGTGCCCTCGATCTTCCCCGAGGCGTTCGGCATGGTCGCAGCCGAGGCCGCGGCCGCAGGCTCGCCGCCCCTCGTCGCCAGGCACTCGGGCCTCGCCGAGGTCGCGGCGGGCATCGAGGAGGAGTACCCCGAGCGCCATCGCGCCCTCGCCGCCTTCACGAGCGGCGATGCGGGCGATCTCGCCGCCCGGCTGCGCTCGCTGCTCGCCCTGCCTCCGTCCGAGCGCCGCGCGCTCGGCGCTGCGGCACGCCGCGCCGCCGTGGCCCGCTGGGGCTGGACCAGCATCGCCCGCCGGATCCTCGAACCGTTGCTCTAACCTTGCGCCGTGGGCGACGAGCAGCGTCTGGGCCCCGACGAGCAGCTGCGCCTCGCCCGCGAGAGCTTCGAGTCAGGGGAGGATCTCACCCTCGCCGTGGAGGAGGAGTTCGCGCTGCTCGACCCGGCGACGCTTGAGCTGACGAGTCGCTTCGAGGAGCTGCAGGCCGCGGCCGCCGGGACGGAGCTGGAAGAGTCTCTCGTCGGCGAGCTGATCGCCTCGGAGGTCGAGATCAGGACGGGGCGCTGCGGCGGTTTCGCGGAGGCTGCGACGCAGCTCGGGGAGCGGCGCGAGCAGCTCGTGCGGCTGGCCGACGGGCTCGGCATCGCCCTGGCCGGGACGGGCACCCACCCCTGGAGCCGCTGGCAGGACCAGCGGATCATCGACACACCGCACTACCGGCGCAACGACGAGCTCCTGCGCTACGTCGTCTGGCGGAACACCTCGTTCGGCATCCACGTCCACGTCGGCATCCGCGGCGCGGACCGGGCGATCCGGGTCTGCGACGCCCTCCGCGTCTTCCTGCCCGACCTCCTCGCGCTCTCGGCCAGCTCGCCGTTCGTCGAGGGAGTCAGAACGGGGCTGCACTCGGCGCGGACGCAGATCTTCACGCGCATGTTTCCTCGCTGCGGCGTTCCCGACGCCTTCGGTGACTGGGACACCTACGAGCGCTACGTCCGCTTCCTCTACGACACCGGCTCGATCTCCGAGCACACGCAGCTCTGGTGGAGCGTCCGCCCGCACCTCGCCTACCCGACCGTGGAGATCCGCATCTGCGACGCGCAGCCGCAGCTCGGCGAGGCCCGTGCGCTCGCCGCGCTCCTCTACGCGCTCACCGCGCGGGTCGCGCGGGCGCTCGACGAGGGCGAGGAGCTGGCCTCTCCACCTCCCCGCCTGATCGAGGAGAACCTCTGGCGGGCGATTCGCTACGGGCTCGCCGGGGAGCTGATCGACCTGCGGAGCGGCGGGGTGCGCCCGGCGCGCGCCGCGATCGAGCAGCTGATCGAATGGGTGGCGCCGGTGGCCGGTGAGGTCGGGGCGGCGCCGTACCTCGCCGTCCCGGCTGCGAACGCCGCCGAGCGCCAGATCGCACGACACGAGGAGGGCGCGACGCTCGAGGAGATCTACGCCGAGTACGTCTTCGCGCCGGAGCCCGTCGGTGGCTGAGCGCGACTCGGGCATCTGGGTCCCGCCCGGCTCGGCGACCGGGAAGCCGCCCGCCGAGCCGCCGCCCGCGGAGCGGCAGGAGCCGGCCCCCGACGAGCTGCTCGAGCAGCTCCGCCGGTTGAGAGTCGGCGACCTTCTGCTCTCGACGATGTCCACCCTGGCGCAGCTCGCCTACGCGAAGCTCGAGCAGGAGAGCCGCGACCTCGGCGACGTGCGGCTCGCGATCGAGGGCCTCCGCTCGCTCACTCCGGTGCTCGAGGGCACGGTTCCGGAGGACGTCCTGCGGAGCTATCGCCAGGTCGTGGCGAACCTCCAGGTCGCCTACGCGGACGTCGTCTCGGCCGCGCAGCAGCCTCCCGAGACGGATGCCGCGGGCTGAGATCGGCGTCATCGGCGGCTCCGGCTTCTCGTCGCTCCTCGAGGGCGCGGAGGAGGTCGAGCTGGAGACGCCGTACGGCAGACCCTCGGCCCCGGTGGAGGTCGGAGAGCTGGGCGGCAGGCGGGTCGCGTTCCTGCCGCGCCACGGCCGCCGCCACGAGCTGCCCCCGCACGCCGTCCCGTATCGCGCCAACGTCTGGGCCCTGCGGGAGCTCGGCGTGCGCCGCATCGTCGGCTCGAACGCCTCGGGCGCCCTGCGCGCCGACCTGCGACTCGGCGAGTTCGTGGTCTGCGACCAGTTCGTCGACCGCACGAGCGGGCGCGCGGACACCTTCTTCGACGGGCCGGAGACCGCGCACGTCTCGGCTGCCGACCCCTACTGCCCGGAGCTCCGCCGGCTGCTCGTCGAGACTGCCCGTCGGCTCGGCATCCCCGTGCGCGACGGGGGCACGGTCGTGGCGATCCAGGGGCCGCGCTTCTCGACGCGGGCGGAGTCGCGCTGGTTCGCCGCGATGGGCTGGGACGTCGTCAACATGACGGCGTACCCCGAGTGCCACCTCGCGCGCGAGCTCGAGCTCTGCTACGCGAGCGTCTCGATGGTGACCGACCACGATGTCGGCGTCGAAGCGGACGGACGCCCGCCGGTGTCGACCGAGACGGTTCTCCGTGTCTTCGAGGAGAACAACGCGGGCCTGCGCCGGCTGCTCGCCTCGCTGATCCCGAGCATCGGCCCGCAGCCCGACGACGTCTGCGCGACGGCCCTTGCGGGGGCGCGCTTGTGACAGGCTCCGTCTGACGACTGTGATAGAAACCAGCGCGCGCCGGGGCTGTCTCGGCGCTGACTTTGTGAGGGACTGAGCGAGCATGGACTTCTTCAATGACCACGTCGTCGCCTTCGCGCTCGTCTGCGCGGCGGTGGCGATCGGCTTCGGCATCGGCTTCACGATCTGGCTGCTGCGCCAGCCCCCCGGCGACGAGCGCATGCAGGAGATCGGACGTGCGATCCAGGAGGGCGCGGCTGCCTATCTGCGCCGCCAGTACATGACGATCGCCGCCGTCGCCGTCGTGCCGTTCCTGGCGCTCGGGCTCTACTCGGAGCTCGGCTGGGGGACGGCGATCGGGTTCCTCGTCGGTGCGACGTTCTCGGCGGCCGCCGGCTTCGTCGGGATGAACGTGGCAGTCCGGTCGAACATGCGCACCGCGGAGGCCGCGAAGAGCGGCCTCAGGCCGGCGCTCAACGTCGCGTTCCGGGCGGGCTCGGTCACGGGCCTCCTCGTCGTGGGACTCGGCCTCCTCGGGGTCGCGGGCTACTACTACGTGCTGACGGGGCTCCTGGACAACTCGCAGGAATCGGCGATCAGGGATCTCATCGGACTCGCCTTCGGCGGCTCCCTGATCTCGGTCTTCGCCCGTCTCGGCGGCGGCATCTACACGAAGGCGGCGGACGTCGGGGCCGA
>JACCZA010000064.1 GCA_013696185.1 Actinomycetota bacterium | reverse complement strand
TGGTGAACGAGACGATCGATAGAGCCGAGCCGCGACTCGAGCCGGGTGTCTGGGTCGAGGGCCCGGACGGCGAGCTCGTCCCCGACTACGACTCGACCTTCCCCTCGATCAACGAGGGCGAGGTCGTTCACGGGACGGTCGTCAGAGTCGACAAGGACGAGGTGCTCGTCGACATAGGCTACAAGTCCGAGGGAGTCATCCCCGTCGCAGAGCTCTCGATTCGGCGCTCCGTCAACCCGGCCGACGAGGTCAGCGTGGGGGAGGAGGTCGACGCGCTCGTCCTCACGAAGGAGGACGCCGAGGGCCGCCTGATCCTGTCCAAGAAGCGCGCGCGCTTCGAGCTCGCGTGGAAGCGGATCGAGGCAGCCGCCGAGAGCGGCGAGCCCGTCACGGGCAGGGTGATCGAGGTCGTCAAGGGCGGCCTGATCCTCGATCTCGGCGTGCGCGGCTTCCTGCCCGCCTCGCTCGTCGACATCCGCCGCGTGCAGGACCTCGATGAGTTCATGGCGCAGGAGCTCCGCTGCAAGGTGATCGAGCTCAACCGCTCGCGCAACAACGTCGTGCTCTCCCGGCGCGCGGTGCTCGAGGACGAGCGCAAGGAGATGCGCCAGGCGATCCTCGACCGGCTCAACCCCGGCGACGTCGTCGAGGGCCAGATCTCGAACATCGTCGACTTCGGCGCCTTCGTCGACCTCGACGGGATGGACGGCCTCATCCACATCTCCGAGCTCTCGTGGAGCCACGTCAACCATCCCTCCGAGGTGCTGCAGATCGGCCAGACCGTCACCGTCAAGGTGCTCGACATCGACCGCGACCGCCAGCGCATCTCGCTCGGCCTGAAGCAGACCCAGTCGGATCCGTGGCAGCAGGTGGTCGAGAGCTACAGCGAGGCGGACGTCGTCGAGGGCCGCGTGACGAAGGTCGTCACGTTCGGCGCCTTCGTCGAGATCCTGCCCGGCGTCGAGGGCCTCGTCCACATCTCCGAGCTCGCGCAGCACCACGTCGAGAACCCGCGCGAGGTCGTCGCGCAGGGCCAGGCCGTCAACGTCCTGATCCTCGAGATCGATGCGGACCGCCGGCGCCTCTCGCTCTCCCTCAAGCGGGTCGAGCAGGACGCACAGCCACGCCCACGCGCCGACGGCGCCGAGTCCGTCCACCTGACGCCGACCCTCGAGCTCTCGGAGGACGTCTTCACCGATCCCCCGCGCGCGGCCGCGGAGCCCGCGGTGGAGGCCGCCGACCTCGGCGACGAGGCCGACCTCGCCGGCGGCGCCGACGATCCCGCCGAAGAGGGCGATCCGGTCGAGGTGGCGGACCCGGAGCCCGCCGAGCCCGCAGCCGAGGCGGCGGACACCACCGAGCCCGCCGAGCCGGCCGAGGTCGCAGCCGATGACGCGGCAGTCGCAGCCGGCGCGCCTCCGATCGAGGCGGAGCCCGTCCCGGCCGACCCGGCCGCTCTCGAAGACGAGCGCGGGTAGCCCCGGCGACCGCCCTCTCGCGGTCGCGATCACGGGAGGGATCGGCGCCGGCAAGAGCGCGGCGCTCGCCTCCTTCCGCCGCCGAGGCGCGGCGACGGTCTCGAGCGACGAGATCGTGCACCGCCTCCTCCGCGAGGACGCCGAGGTGCGCCGCGCGCTCGTCGAGCGCCTCGGCCCCGAGATCCTCGACGAGGCAGGTCAGATCGACCGGGCGGCGGTCGCAGGACGCGTCTTCTCGGACCGCGCGCTACTCGGCTGGCTGGAGGCGCTCCTGCACCCCCTCGTCTCGAGGGAGTACCTCGAGTGGCGCGAGGCGCTCGGGCGGCTGCCGAGCCCGCCGGGGCTCTGCGTCACGGAGGTGCCCTTGCTCTACGAGGCGGGCGGGGACGCGCGCTTCGACGCGGTCGTCGTGGTGACCGCGCCGAGCGAGGTGCGCGCCTCCCGCACGAGTGTCCCCGCCGACGGGCGGGAGGCCCGCCTCATCCCCGACGAGGAGAAGGTGCGCCGCGCGGACTTCGCCTACGTCAACGCCGGCTCGCTCGAGGAGCTCGACGCGTTCGTCGCCGGCGTGGTCGAGCAGCTCGCGGCGCGGACGTGAAGCGCGCGCTCGTCCTCCTCGTCTCGCTCGCCGCGCTGGCCGCTGCGGCGTTCGCGGTGCTGCAGGCCACGAAGCCGGCGCCCTACGTGCGCCTGGTCTATCCCCTGCGCTACGAGCACATCGTCCAGGCCCACGCCCGCAACTACCGCCTCGATCCGGCGCTGCTCGCCGCCGTGATCTACCAGGAGAGCCGCTTCCGGCCGCGTGCGGAGTCGCCGTCGGGGGCGATCGGGCTGATGCAGCTCCTGCCCGCCACCGCGCAGGGGATCGCCGTGCGCACGGGCGGCACCCGCTTCCGGGTCGACGATCTCTACGACCCCGAGCTCAACGTCCGGTACGGCTCGTGGTACCTCCGCCATCTGCTCGACAAGTACGGCGAGGAGCGGATGGCGCTCGCCGCCTACAACGCGGGGCAGGCGAACGTCGACCGCTGGCGTCGCGAGGGCGGCGGCATCCGCTTCACCGAGACCCGGCACTACGTCGACCAGGTGCTCGAGAACCGCGGGCTCTATGCCCGGGCCTACGCGGCGAAGCTCGGATGACGTCGGCGATCAGGCCGATCAGCGACTCGGAGTCCGCGGGTGGCACACCGACCGCCGAGCGCACCGCGAGCCCGTCGAGGAGCACGCCGAGCAGCGTGCCCATCGTCTCCGGCGACACGTCGTCGCGCAGGCGCCCGTCCGCTTGTGCCGCGACGATCCAGGCGCTCAGGCGCTCGCGGATCTCCGCGCCGGCGGCGAGGCGGCCCTCGCGGAACTGCGCGTCCGTCCGCAGCCGGCGCCCCGCCTCGAGGTAGACGCCGAGCCACGCCGGGTCCTCCTCCACGATCGCGCGCAGCGCCGCCTCGAAGCCCTGCTCGAGCCAGATGCGCCCGAGCCGTTCCTGGTCCCGCTCGACGAGCTCGAGGAAGATGTCGTCCTTGGAGCCGAAGTAGTTGAAGATCGCGCCGCGTGAGCGGCCGCTCTCGCGCTCGAGCCGCTTGACGGTCGCACCCTCGTAGCCGTAGCGCGCGAAGCAGCGCCGCGCGGCCTCGAGGATCTGGTCGCGCAGGCGCGCCCGCTGCTCCTCCGAGATCCTGGGCACGCTGCCGAGTTTACAAAACCGTACGGACGTTTTATATTGGCTGCCGAGCAACCGGAGGAGGAGCGATGCCGGATACACGTGTCGAGGAGTACGCCCGCCTGCTCGTCGAGCACTGCCTCGGCGTGGAGGCGGGGCAGCAGGTGCTCGTGTTCGGCGCGCCGTCGGCGCGGCAACTCGTGGAGGAGGTGGTTCGCCTGATCGCGCGCAAGGGTGCCTATGCGCTCGTCCGGCTCTCGTTCGACGGCGGCGCGGGCATCGTCGATCTGGGCTGGTCGCGCGAGGCGCCCGAGGAGGTGCTGCGCGAGCCGGCGCCGATCGAGCTGCACGCGGTTCTCCACGCCGACGCCCTCCTCGTGATCGTCGCCCCGGAGAACACGCGGGAGGCCTCGGACCTCACCCACGAGCGCCAGGCACTCGTGCAGGCCGCCTACCGCCCGGCGCTCGAGCGCGTGCTGAGCGGCGAGCTGCCGTGGACCGGTTGCCAGTTCCCCTGCCCCGCCCTCGCACAGGAGGCCGGCATGAGCCTGCGCGCGTTCGAGGACTTCCTCTACGGCGCCTGCCTGCTCGACTGGGATGCCGAGGGGCGGCGGATGCGGCGCTACGCCGATGCCTTCGACGCGGCCCGGGAGGTGCGGATCCTGGGCGAGGAGACCGATCTCACCCTCAGCCTCGAGGGCAGGCAGGGGAAGGTGGACGCGGGCGGCGCCAACGTGCCGGGCGGCGAGTTCTTCTTCAGCCCGCTCGAGGACTCGGCAGAGGGGACGATCGCGTTCACCGAGTTCCCCGCCGTGTACGCGGGCCGCGAGCTCAGCGGCATCAGGCTGCGGTTCGAGGGCGGGCGCGTCGTCGATGCCTCGGCCGAGCGGCACGAGGACTTCCTCGTGCAGACCCTCGACACCGACGAGGGCGCCCGTCGCATCGGCGAGCTCGGCATCGGCTGCAACCCGGGCATCACGCGATACCTGAAGAACACGCTGTTCGACGAGAAGATCGACGGCACCGTGCACATCGCGCTCGGGAGCGGCTTTCCCTTCCTCGGCGGCACGAACGAGAGCGTGGTGCACTGGGATCTCGTCAAGGATCTGCGTGCCGGTGGACGTATCCTGCTGGACGGCGAGGTCGTGCAGGAGGACGGCGCGTGGACGATCGACCGCTCCTGAGGCGCCGCCCGCTGCTCGCCTTGCTCGCCGCGGAGGTCGTCTCCACCACCGGCTCGCAGATGACCTGGCTCGCGCTGCCCTGGCTCGTGCTCGTGACGTCGCACTCGGCCACCCGGATGAGCCTGGTCGTGGGCGCGGAGATC
>JACCZA010000062.1 GCA_013696185.1 Actinomycetota bacterium | reverse complement strand
CCCTGGGTGACGTCGGCGCTCGGGGGGTTGCGGAACTCGTCGGCGCGCGCGCGCACCCAGCCGAGCGGGTCGTCGACCGAGAGGGCGGCTACGGCGAGCGAGAGCACGACGGCTCCTCCGGCGAGCGCGGCGGTAGCCCGCAGCAGGCGGCGCCGGCGCTGCGGGGTGACCGGTTCCCGCTCCTCCGCCTTCGCCGCCGCGAAGGCGAGCGCCAGCACGAGCGCCGTGCCGGCCACGAGGACGAGGCCGAGCTCGAGGCCCGCGCGCTCCCGGCCCGCGACGGCCGAGCCCTCGCTCGTCAGCGCGGATCGGGTGAGGGCCCAGGCGCCGATCGCGCCCACGACGGGGACGGCGAGCAGGAGGGCCACGAGACCCTCGAGGCGGGCGGGCGAGAGCGCGAGCCACACAAGGACCGCGACGATCGCGACGACGAGGCCGCCGCGCGAGGCGGTCAGGAGCAGGGCAACGCCGGCGGGGACGACGGCGGCGGCCGCGAGCGCGCGGAGCGACGCGGCGTGGCCGCGACGGGCGGCGAGCCAGAGCCAGAGCGGCAGCGACATCGCGACGAGCAGCGCGAGCGCGTTCCAGTAGCCGACCGGATCGCGCAGACGCGCGCTGCGGGCGACATCGGGGCCGAGCGCCGGCACGACCTTGCCCGCGAGGGCCCAGCCGATCGCGAGCGCGCAGAGGAGGGCGAGGCAGCCCGCCAGGAGCTGCGGCGCTCGCGGCAGGAGCGCTCCTCCAAGCATGCCGAGGCCGAGAAGCGCCGCGTAGACGAGCCCGCGGTTGAGCGCGTCCCAGGAGCGATCTGCCTCGATCGACCACAGGATCGAGACCCCGAGCCACACCACCCAGCAGGCGAACGCGCCGGCGAGGACGGTGCCCGCACGCCCGGGCCGCGGTGCAGGCAGGAGCCCGGCGAGGACGCAGACGAGAGCCCCCGCCAGGAGCACGATCGCGGCGGTCCCGAGGAGAAAGAGCCCTGACGGATCCGCCCCCCCGCCGTCCAGGACCGACCAGCCGAGCAGGACGGCGATCGGCGCCGCCAGCGCCGTACCGGCCCGGAGCTGCCTCGGAGCCGGCACCGGGGCCGCTCCGGCCTCGAGCGCCGCCCGCATGCCGCCCGACGCTAACATCACCCCCGGCTCGCCCCTCCGCGAGCTTACAAACGGTTTACAGCGGACTAACGGCGCTCACACCGCCGTCCGAAAGACTCCTCAAGATGGCCGCGCCGCTCCGAGCGGTGCGGCACTCCCCGATCCCTCATGTCCCCCCTGCCTCCGAACGCACAGGCCGCCGGCCGCCGCGCACTCCTCGCTCTGGCGATCCTCGCGGCCGCGCTCGGCGCCGGCCTCGCGGCGGCACCCCAGGCCGCTGCCAAACCGTGCTCCACCGAGCTGATCAACGACTGGTACGACGGGCGGATCGACAAGTCCTATCCGCTCAGGTGCTACCGGCAGGCCCTGAAGGAGCTGCCCGAGGACGTCGAGACGTACTCGAGCGCGCGCGACGACATCGAGCGTGCGCTGCTGCAGGCGTCCAGGCGGAAACGGGGAGCACCGCCCGTCGACCCGAACACGATCGTGCCGCCGCCGAGGTTCCAGCGGCCGCGCACGACCCAGACCGAGACGGCACCGGCGCCGACGACCTCGACCCGGACGGACACGACCTCGACGGAGACGAGCGGCATCCCGCCGGACGAGGGGGACCCGACGGCCGGAGGATCCCTCGGAGACGACATCTTCAGGCCCGAGCGGGCCGACTCCCTGCCCGTGCCGCTCCTGATCCTCGGCGCGCTCGCGCTGCTCCTGCTCCTCGCCGGTGCCGCGGCCTTCGCCGCCCGCCGCCTGCAGAGCCGCCGCATCCCGCCGGCGCGCCTGCCCGGCGACGCACGGCCGCCTCTGTAGGCTAGAAACACCTGCATTTCGGGGCTTTCGTGGGCTCCGTCCGAGGTGACTCCTAGGCTGCGCGGTCCGCCTCAATACCGATACCCTCAAGGGAGTCCACATGGCCTCGCGTAACGAACTCCAGGTCGTCGAGTCGGCCGCTCCAGACCTGACCAACCGCGTCGTCGACGAGACCGCGGGCTTGGCCGTGCGGCGCTTCTTCTCCCTGGTCGACCGCGACCCGTTCGACGAGATCGAGTGGGAGCGGCGCGACGCCTTCATCCCCGGCAAGGACAAGCCGGTCTTCGAGCAGCGCGGGGTGGAGTTCCCGAAGTTCTGGTCGCAGACGGCGACGAACATCGTCGCGCAAAAATACTTCCGCGGTCGCATGAGCTCGCCCGAGCGGGAGTCGAGCGTGCGCCAGATGATCGGCCGCGTCGTGGCCACGATCGGCCGCTGGGGACGGGACGGCCGCTACTTCGCGAGCGACGAGGAGGCCGAGACCTTCGAGGCGGAGCTGAAGGCGATCCTCGTCAACCAGCTCGCGTCCTTCAACTCGCCGGTGTGGTTCAACGTCGGCTTCGAGGAGCGCCCGCAATGTAGTGCATGCTTCATCCTCTCGATCGACGACTCGATGGACTCGATCCTCGACTGGATCCGCCGCGAGGGCGTCATCTTCCGCGGCGGCTCCGGCTCGGGCGCGAACCTGTCGAGGCTCCGCTCCTCGAAGGAGCAGCTCTCGAAGGGCGGCTACGCCTCGGGCCCCGTCTCCTTCATGCGGGGAGCCGACGCCTCGGCCGGGACGATCAAGTCGGGCGGCAAGACGCGGCGTGCGGCCAAGATGGTCGTGCTCGACGTCGACCACCCGGACGTCGAGGAGTTCATCTGGTGCAAGGCCAAGGAGGAGCGCAAGGCGCGCGTGCTCGAGCAGGCCGGCTACGACATGTCGCTCGACTCGCCCGACTGGGCCTCGATCCAGTACCAGAACGCGAACAACTCGGTGCGGGTGACCGACGCCTTCATGGAGGCGGCCGTCGAGGGCAAGGAGTGGAGCCTGACCGCGCGCACCGACGGCACGGTCGTCGACACGGTGGGCGCGCGTGACCTCCTGCGACAGATCGCCCAGGCAGCCTGGGAGTGCGCCGATCCCGGCGTGCAGTACGACACGACGATCAACTCCTGGCACACGCTGCCGAACACGGGGCGGATCAACGCGTCGAACCCGTGCAGCGAGTACATGTCCATCGACGACAGTGCCTGCAACCTCGCGTCGATCAACCTGCTCAAGTTCCGGCGCGAGGACGGCGAGCTCGACGTCGAGGCGTTCGAGCACGCGGTCGACACGATGTTCCTCGCGCAGGAGATCCTCGTCGGCTACTCGTCCTACCCGACGCCCGAGATCGAGCAGAACGCGAAGAC
>JACCZA010000022.1 GCA_013696185.1 Actinomycetota bacterium | reverse complement strand
CCCCCCTTCCCTGACAGAGCACGCTGTTCGGACGACTGACTGGCCTCCCGGGCGAGCAAGTCGCCCTCCGGCCCACGACTCCTCGCGTTGTTCGAGCACAGGAAGCTCGAGACGTTCGCCCCTGAGGGCTCCTCGGGAGGGGGGTGTGGGGGGAACCGTCAGGTTCCCCTCCACCGCTCCCCTCAGCGAACGCTGTTCGAAGGGAGCACAGTTTCGAGCTCAGCGCAGGTGTGCTTCTAGGGCGAAGGGCGATTTACTCGCCCGGGAGCCCACCCAGCTGTTGGAATCCGTGACTTCACCGCCCGGAAGAGCGCAGCTCTTCCGGGCGAGCGGGGCGCAGCACGTGGATGTCCGGCAGGTTGCGGTAGCGCTCGTCGAGGTCGAACCCGTAGCCGACGAACAGCTCGTCCGGCACCGTGAAGCCGACGTAGCGCACGGGGAGGTCGTCGACGAGGCGCCGGTAGGGGCGGTCGAGCAGCGTGGCCGCCGCCAGGGAGCGCGGCGAGCGGAGCGCCAGCGTGCGGCAGAGGTAGTGGAGCGTGAGTCCCGTGTCCACGACGTCCTCGACGATGAGCACGTCCCGACCCTCGATCTCGCTGTCGAGATCCTTCAGCAGGCGGATCTGCGAGTGCCCGCCCGTGCCGACCCCGGGGCCGTAGCCGGCGAGCTCGACGAAGTCGAGCGTGTGGAGGAAGCGCGCGGCGCGCGAGAGGTCGGTCACGAACACGAGGCTCGCCTTCAGCGCGGCGACGAACAGCGGCTCGCGGTCCGCGTAGTCCGCGGCGAGCTCCTGCCCCAGCTCGAGGACGCGAGCGTGGATCTGAGCGGCGGTGAGATAGACCTCGCCGACGCGGTCGTCCTGCGGCGACTGCGGCGTGCGCGAGGCCGCCGCCACGACGAGCGGCGCGCTAGCCGGCAGGGAGTTCCCGGGCCTTCCCGGCGGAGAGGCTGCTGCGCGCGCCGGTCACGCTAGTGCTCCGTCCCGGAAGTCCTTGCCGCTCTCGGGGGCGGTGCACTAGGAGGCGAGATGGAGGCGGTACCGCTCCGCCAGGCGCTCGATGTCACGCCGGTAGAACAGCTTCGCGCGGACGTCGGGATAGCGCTCGCGCAACTTGCGCAGCTTGCGGTTCTTGCGCGTCACGAGCGACTGCTTCATCACGGTGATCTCGAGGTACAGGTCCTGCTCCGGCAGATAGAAGTCGGGCGTGAACGCCTCGGTCACCCGCCCGTCCTCGTTCTGCTCGAGCACGAAGGTGCGCGGCTCGTACGCCCACGGCACCCCGTGATAGTCGAGGATCTTCGCGCACTCGAGCTCGGCCTCGTTGGCGAATCGCGGTGGCACGCGACCGACGAATGCCTGGAAATCTGCCATTTCCAGCGACATCCCGACGAGGGTAGCAACCGGTGCAGACGCCACGCGCTCGGCCGAGTCCGCTCGCGGCACGGTGCTCGACCCGCGGGGCCGCGTCTACACTGGCGCGCCATGGGCGGCGTCCTCTCGGCACTGCCGGCACGGACGGACTCGGAGCGGGGGGGCGGCGCGTGCACGATCGCGCAGATCTCCGACCTCCACTGCGGCGGCCCCCACTTCGTCCCCACCCTGCTGGAGCGGGCGATCAGCGAGATCAACGACCTCGCGCCCGACATCGTGATCTGCTCCGGCGACCTCACCACGTTCGGCTTCAAGGAGGAGTACGCGCAGGCGCGCGCGTTCCTCGACCGGATCGCGTGTCCGTCCCTCGTCGTGATCCCGGGGAACCACGACTCGCGAAACGTCGGCTACGTCCACTTCGAGGAGCTCTTCGGAGACCGCAACTCGGTGCTGCGGGTCGGCGAGGTGACGGTGGTGGCGGTCGACTCCAGCGAGCCCGACCTCGACCACGGGCAGATCGGTCGCGGCCGCTACCGCTGGATCGAGGAGCAGTTCGCGCCGCCGGCCGGCTTCCGCGTGTTCGTCCTGCACCATCACCTGCTGCCGGTTCCGGGCACCGGCCGGGAGCGCAACATCGTCCACGACGCCGGCGACGCGATCGAGTGCCTCCAGCGCGCGGGCGTGAACCTCGTCCTCTCGGGCCACAAGCACGTGCCGTACGCCTGGCGGCTCGAGAACCTCTTCGTCGTCAACGCCGGCACCGTCTCCTCGCTGCGGCTCCGGGGCAACACGAGACCCTGTTACAACGTGATCGAGATCGTCGAGGGGCACGTCGACGTGTGGCGCCGGTACCCCTTCCACGGCCAGGAGCGGATCATCCGCTTCTCGACGCGGACGCTCGACTTCGAGAAGTACACGGCGCGGATCGAAGGCGAGGTGACGACCCGCTCGTGACGCCCCGGCACCCCGCCGCATGAGAGCGGTCGCCCTGATCGACGGGGAGCACTACCCGCCGGTCGTCCGGGACGCCCTGGCGAGCCTCCGTCACGACGTCGTGGCCGCGGTGCTGGTGGGCGGCACGGAGAAGCTCCGCGGCGGCGAGGACTACGGGGTGCCCGTGCTCCAGAGCCTCGACGAGGCGATCGACGAGCACGCGCCGGAGCTCGTCTTCGACCTCTCCGACGAGCCCGTGCTCGGCCCGCGCGAGCGGCTGCTCATGACCAGCCGGACGCTGGCACGCGGCATCCCGTACGAGGGTGCTGACTTCCGCTTCGAGCCGCCCGTGCTCGAGCCGTTTGCGGGACCGTCGCTCGGCATCATCGGCACCGGGAAGCGGATCGGCAAGACGGCGGTCGCCGGCCACGTCGCCCGCCGGCTCTCGCAGACGCGGGACGTGGTGATCGTCGCCATGGGCCGGGGCGGCCCGCCCGAGCCCGAGCTCGCCGACGTGCCGCCAACGCTCGAGCGGCTGCTCGAGCTCTCGCGCTCGGGTGCGCACGCGGCCTCGGACTACCTCGAGGACGCGGCGCTCACGGGCGTCGTCACGATCGGCTGCCGCCGCTGCGGCGGGGGCCTGGCCGGTATGCCCGTCGACTCGAACGTCAGTCGCGGCGCGGAGCTCGCCGCCTCGCGCGATCCCGACCTCGTCATCTTCGAGGGCAGCGGCGCTGCCCTGCCGCCGATCGAGACGCGCCGGCGCATCCTCGTCGGCGGCGCCCACCAGCCGCCCGAGCTCGTCGTCGGCTACCTGAACGCCTACCGCGTGCTCGTCTCGGACCTCGTCGTCCTGACGATGGCCGATGCGGAATCCCGCCATGCGGAGATCCGGGAGGCGATCCACGGGTTGAAGCCCGACCTGCCGGTGATCGCGACGGCGCTCCGCCCGAGCCCCGTGACCGAGATCGCCGGCAGGCGCGTCGCCTTCTTCTCGACGGCGCCCGCAGAGGTGCTGGAGCGGCTCGCCGACCACCTGGCGGAGGAGCACGGCGCCGAGATCACGCACGCCTCGGGCAGCCTGTCGAACCGCGAGGAGCTCAGGCGGGAGCTCGAGTCGGTCGAGGCCGATGTCTTCCTCGTGGAGATCAAGGCGGCGGCGATCGACGTCGTGGCCGAGGCGGCCGCCGAGCGCGGCGTCGAGGTCGTGTTCGCCCGCAACGAGGTGCTGCCGCTGCCGGGAGAGCAGGATCTGGACGCCGAGCTGGACGCGCTGGCCGAGGCGGCGACGGCGTGACCCAGCCGCGACGCGCCGATCCGCTGCCCCTGGGCGGCGAGGACGGGCTGCCCTACTCGAAGGGGTTGATGGCGCGGGCGCTGATCGCGACCGGCGTGTCGGCGGTCAAGGCGTACGAGCTCGCCCAACAGACCGAGGCCGACCTGCGTGGCCGGGGTGCCACGGTGGTCGAGCTCGAGCGCTTGCAGGAGCTCGCCGAGGAGGTGCTCGGGGAGGAGGACGCGCGCCGCGCCGTGCGCCGTCTGCGCCGCCTCCGTCAGCTCCGCTCGCTCGAGGTGCCGATCATCGTGCTCGTCGGCGGGGCGACCGGAACGGGCAAGTCGACGGTCGCGACCGAGATCGCCCACCGGCTGGGCATCACCCGCGTCACCTCGACCGACTTCATCCGGCAGACGATGCGCGCCTTCTTCTCCCCCGAGTTCGTGCCGTCCGTGCACTACTCGAGCTTCGAGGCGGGAGAGGGCCTGCCGGCGGCCGAGCGGGAGGCGGGCGATCCGTTGCTGCTCGGCTTCCTCGATCAGACGCGCAACGTGCTCGTCGGCGTGCACGCGTCGATCGACCGGGCGCTCGAGGAGGGCTGGTCGATGGTGCTCGAGGGCGTCCATCTCGTGCCGGGCATGGTGCCGTCGTCCTTCGGCGACGCCCTCGTCGTCCACGCGGTGCTCGCGATCGAGAACGAGGACATCCACGTGCAGCACTTCTGGATCCGCAACGCGTCACCGGACGGGCCACGGTCGCACCTGAAATACGTCGACAAGCTGAGCGATATCCGGCACATCCAGGACTTCATCGTCGAGGAGGCAGGGAAGACCGGGGTGCCGGTCGTGCAGAATGGCAACATCGAGCGTGCGATCGACGCTGTGATGGAGCTCGTGTTCGACCGCGCCGACCAGCTCGCTGCCGAGAAGGTATGACCGAGACCGCCGCCACCCCCGCCGAGTCGCAGCCGGTGCGCCTGTCGGGGAACCTCGGGGCTTGCATCTGCGACTCCACGGCGCGAATCACCGAGCGTGCCGCGCTCGGCGGCGCCCGCTGGCTCGGGCGCGACGACCAGCAGGGTGCCGAGGAGGCGGCGGCATCCGGCATGCGCGCCGCGCTCGAGCGGCTCGAGGTCAGCGGCCGGATCGTGATCGGCGGGGAGGACGGAGACGATCTCGTCGCCGGCGATCGGATCGGCGCCGGCGGCCAGGAGGTCGACCTTGCGCTCGACCCGCTCGAGGGCCGCGGCGTGGTCGCGCGGGGGGGCAACGGCGCGATGTCGATGTTCGCCGTCTGCGAGCCGGGCTCACTGGTCTCCCTGCCCTCGATGTACATGCGGACGATGGCGGTCGGCCCGCGCACGCGCGGCCGGATCGACCTGCGACAGCCGGTCGCCGACAACGTGCTCGCGATCGCGGACTCCTTCGGCCGCACGATCGGCGACATCACGACGATCGTGCTCGACCGCCCGCGCCACCACGACCTGATCGAGGAGCTGCGGGCCGTCGGCTCCCGCATCAAGCTGATCCAGGACGGCACGGTCACGGCGGCGATCTCCGCGGCCGTCCGCGGCACGAACGACCACTTCGCGATCGGCATCGGCGGCACGCGGCAGGCCGTGCTCTCTGCGGCCGCGCTGCGGTGTCTCGGAGGGGAGGTGCAGGCGCAGCTCTGGCCCACGGCCCGGCGTGAGATCGAGCAGGCGCAGGAGGCCGGCATCGAGGACATCGATCGCATCTTCACGACGGAGGAGCTAGCGCCCGGCGAGGTGATCGTGGCGGCGACCGGCGTCTCGAACGGGGATCTCCTGCGAGGCGTGCGCTTCTACGCAGACAGCGCCCGCACCCACTCGCTCGTCATGTGCACGCGCTGCAACTGGGTGCGCTTCGTCGACGGGCTGCACTTCTTCACGCGCGAGCGACGGGAGGAAGTCCGCCTGCCCGTCGGCTGAGCCGCCGGGGCTCGGTCCGGCTCCCCGCGAGGCGAGCGCAGCGGGCTAGACTGCTCGGCATGCCGACGAAAGAGGACATCGTCGAGGCGCTGCGCGAGGTGGAGGACCCCGAGCTCGGCATGGACATCGTCGAGCTCGGACTCATGTACGACGTCGAGGTCGACGGGCCGCAGGTGAAGGTCATCCACAGCCTGACGTCCATGGGCTGTCCCGCCGGGCCGATGATCCAGGAGGGCATTCACGACGCGGCGGCTGCGGTGCCCGGCGTGGAGGGCGTCGAGGTCGAGCTGACCTGGGAGCCTCCCTGGACGCCCGACCGCATGTCCGACGACGCCAAGTTCATCCTCGGCTTCGGCTAGCGGCCTGGGAGGAACCTCCGGCTCCCCCACGAGCCCCCTCCCTTCAGCCCACTCGTTCGGATCAGCGGCTTGGGCGGTTGGCACGATCTTGCCACCCCGCGTCCACATTTCGACGATAGATTGTCACCAGGGGGTCAGGGCCGAAGGCCCCGGGGGCACGTACCCGCGACGCCCGCCGCTCAGCCCGGGATGCGCAGCACGATCTTGCCCAGCTGGTCTCCGGCCTCGAGGCGCTCGTGCGCCGCACGGGCCTCCGCGAGCGGGAACACGCGGTCGATCACCGGCCTCGCGCGTCCGCTGCGCACGAGCTCGTAGGCTCCCTCGAAGTCCGCTCTCGTGCCCATCGTCGAGCCGTAGACCGTCAGCTGCTTCCACCACAGCCGGTGGAGCGCGGCCGGTGGGTTCGGGCCGCTCGTCGCGCCGCATACCGTCACCCGCCCGCCGGGCCGGACGACTGAGAGGGAGGTGGTCCAGGTTGCCTCGCCGACGTGCTCGACGACGACGTCGACGCCGGCTCCGCCGCTCAGCTCCTTGATCTCGGCGGCGGTCTCCGGGCGTCCATGGATCACAGTCCCGTCGGCGCCGAGGTCCCGGGCGAGGGCCAGCTTCTCCTCGCTCGACGAGGTGACGATCACGCGCGCCCCGAGCGCCTTGGCGATCGCGAGCGAGGCCGTGGCCACACCGCTGCCGATCCCCCAGACGAGCACCCACTCGCCGGCCTCGAGCCGCGCTTTCGTCACGAGCATGCGGTAGGCGGTCTCGAAGACGAGCGGGAAGGCGGCGGCCTCCTCGAACGAGAGGCTCTCGTCGAGCGGGTGGACGTTTCCTGCGGGAATGACCGCGAGCTCCGCGTGGGTGCCCTCGGTGTGCTCGCCCACGACCCGGATCGTGTCGCCGTGCTCGAGCCCCGGGTTGATCACGACGCGCTGGCCGAGCTCGAGGCCCGACACCCCCTCGCCGAGCCCGGCGACGAGGCCGGCACCGTCGGCCCCGAGGATGCGGGGCTTCGGCACGGAGGGCAACCCCTTCCGCACCCACAGGTCGAGGTGGTTCAACGCCGCGGCGCGCAGCTCGATCAGCACCTCGCCCGGAGCCGGTACGGGATCCGGCGCGTCCTCGTAGCGGAGGACCTCGGGCCCGCCGTCCTCGTGGATCCTGATCGCCTTCACCCGGCGGAATCCTAGGCACAATGCAGCGGTGACGACCGCGGAGCTTCGTGGGCTCGGCGAGGCGCTCGGGCTGGACGTCGTGGGCGCCGCGCGGGCCGAGGCCTACGAAGGCACCGAGCGCGACATCCGCGAGCGGCGCGCGCGCGGCCTGTTCGCCGACATGCGCTTCACCATGGCCCGGCCCGAGGTGTCGTGTCATCCCGAGCTCCTGCTGCCGAATGGCCGCACCGTCGTCTCGGCGGCGCTCTGCTACTACGCTCCCGCCGAGCCTCCCGGCCCCGGGGAAGGCCGCCTCTCGCGCTACACCTGGAGCGATCGCTACGCCGAGCTCCGGTCGAAGCTCGACGAGCTCGGCCGCCGGCTGGGCGGGGAGTACCGCGTCCTCGTGGACGCGAACCAGCACGTCGACCGCGAGGCGGCGGCGCGCTCCGGTGTCGGCTTCTACGGGAAGAACACGCTCCTGATCACGCGGAGCCACGGCTCCTGGGTCGTCCTCGGCACGCTCGTCACCGACGCCGAGCTCGAGCCGACCGCTCCGCTCGGACTCGACTGCGGCTCCTGCCGCCTCTGCGTCGATGCCTGCCCGACGGGTGCGCTCGACGAGCCCGGCACCCTGGACGCGACGAAATGCCTCTCGTACTGGACGCAGTCGCCCGAGCCGATTCCCGAGCGCTACCGCGTCGAGCTCGGCGACCAGGTCTACGGGTGCGACATCTGCCAGGACGTCTGTCCCTGGAACCGCGGCGTGGAAAAGCGCCGAGCCGCCGAGACGCCGCCCGCGCAGGCCGAGCCCGCCGTCTCGCTCGTCGACTGGCTGCAGGCGGACGCGTCCGAGCTACGCGAGCGCTACGCGCGCCTCTACGTGCCGCGAAACGACGGCCGCTACCTCAAGCGCAACGCCCTCGTGGCGCTCGGCAACACCGGTGGGCCCGAGCACCGAGCGGAGGCAGCCGCCTTCCTCGGCGACGACGACGCGATGCTCGCAGACGCTGCTGCGTGGGCGGTGGGGAGGATCGACGAGCGCCACGCGTCCTAGCTCGGTCCCGTCCGACGGCGTCGTCGAGCGGCTCAGCCGCTGGGCGACGTGGGTCCGTCTCGGCGCCGTCCCGCTGACGGCCCTCTACGTCATGCAGCGACGCGAGCAACTGCCCGACGTCGACCGGCAGCTCGTCTGGGGCACGTGCGCGGTGCTCGCGATCGGCGCGCTCGCGCTGCTCGTGGCCTCGCACCGGGTGCCGGACGCCGGGCGGATGCGATTCGATCGGGCAGCGCTGGCCCTGGACGCGCTCGTCGTCTTCGCGCTCATCTTCCTGTTCGCCTACGAGCCGACGCAGCCGCTCCGCTCGCTGGTCTTCCTCGTCGTCGTGGAGGCGGCCCTGCGCTTCGGCGCGCGGGGAGGGTTCGCGATCGCGCTGCTCTCGGTACCCCTGCTCCTCGCCACCGAGCTCGTGCGCGTCGAGCGCTTCGGCTTCGAGTTCCAGTGGGAGTCGGTGATCCTGCGGGTGGCGCTCGTGCTCCTGATCGGCTGGGTGGTCGGCCGCCTCACGACCGACGTCCTCGACGAGGCGCGGCGGGCGAACGAGCGCTCGCACGAGGCCGAGCGGCTGCGAGACGCGCTCGGCCGGCGCGTCGACCTGCTCGAGGCGGCGAATCGCTGCGCCCGTGCGCTCGGCTCGTCGCTCGAGCTCGGGCAGGCCTCGACCGCCTTCAGTCGCGAGCTGCGCGGCCTGGTTCCCTTCGAGCGCATGGCGATCGCCCTCGGCGACAGGCACTCGATCGAGGCGGTCGTCGAGGTCGGCCCGCAGGGGAGAGCCGGTGCCGACGCCGCCGGCCCGCTGCTCGAGACGATCCCCGCGGGGGTGCTGCGCGGGCAGCCGGTGGCCCACGGGGACACCGCCACAGCCGACGATCCGGGCGTCCGGCGCCTGGCGAAGCTCGACCTCGGTGCCTTCCTTGCGGCACCCCTCCTCGTCGGCGCGCGGGTGATCGGCACGCTCGCGGTCGCACGCCGCGAGCCGCACTCCTTCAGCGACGAGGAGACCGAGCTAGTGAGCCTGCTCGGGCGCCTCGTCGCGACCGCCGTGCAGAACACCCGCACCTACGAGGCCGAGCGGAGCACGACCGAGGAGCTGCGGCGGCTCTCAGCTCTGCGGGCCGACTTCGTCTCCCTCGTCTCGCACGAGCTCCGCAGCCCCCTCGCAACGGCGATCGGCTCGGCACTGACGCTGCGCGAGCGCTGGGACGAGCTCTCGCCGGGGCAGCGAACCTCGTTCCTCGACCTGATCGCCGACGAGACGAGCCGGTGCGCGGAGCTCGTCGGCGACGTGCTCGACACCTCGCGGATCGAGTCGGGTGCCTTCGGCTACGCCTTCAGCGACGTCGACCTGGGAGCCCTCGTGCGCGACGCGATCGCCTCCGCGGAGGCGCGCCGGCACGACGTCTCGATCGAGACGGACGTCAGCGGTGGCTTGCCCGGCATCCGCGGCGACCGGGACCGGCTGCGTCAGGTGCTCGTCAACCTGATCGACAACGCGGTCAAGTACTCGCCGCCGCAGGACGAGGTCGTCGTCAGCGCCTACGCACGACGCGGCGAGGTCGTCGTCGACGTGACCGATCGCGGCCCGGGGATCGCGAGCGACCAGCACGCGCTGATCTTCGAGAAGTTCGGACGCGCCCAGGGCGGCGGGGGCGGCAAGCCGGGGACCGGGCTCGGCTTGTTCATCGCGCGCTCGATCGCCGAGGCGCACGGCGGCTCCCTCGTCGTCCGCTCCGCTCCCCGGCAGGGTGCGACGTTCAGGCTCTGCCTGCCGGCCGAGCCCTGGGGCTAGCGCTTCGCAGAGACGGGCGTGGAGGCGAGCAGCTCGTGCAGCTCGCGCGCGCGCGTCGCGAGCCGGAGCCGAAGCTCGGGAGGCTCCAGCACGACGGCTTCCCCACGGAGCGAGAAGATCTCGCCCTCGAGCCACTGGAAGCTGCCGACGGAGGCCTCGGCGAGGGCCGCGCCGTCGACGAGCGTCACGGCATCGCCGCGCTCCACGCGCCAGCGGCCGATCTCGGGCGAGTACCAGATGCGGACGCGTCGGGCGCCCTGCAGGCCGTGCGGCTCGAAGGCGCCGCGCCCCTCGAAGGCCTCGTCCGTGACCCTGGCGCTCCGCATCCGGTCGAGCCGGAAGCTCCGCTCGCCGTCGTGCGTGCGATCCCAGGTGTGGACGTACCAGTGCGGCAGCCGGCGCTCGAGCGCGTACGGCTCGACAGTGCGCGTCGACGACGCGCCCTCGCCCTCCTTCAGGTACTCGACCTCGACGAGGCGGCGCTCGCGAATGCCGTCGGTGAGCGCGGCGACCAGATCCTCCTCCGCGGAGTCGACGCTCGGCTCGGGCGTCTGGGAGAGCTCGAACTCGCCGAAGCTCTCCTCGAGCTTCCGGCGTACGCCGGCGAGCGGCGTGCGCGCGTCGGCGGCGATCATCGGTCCGACGAAGTCGAGGGCGAGCCGGATCGCGCGCGCCTCGAGCGGCGTGAGGCGCGGCGAGGCGCGGAACGTGTCGCCGTAGAGCTCCTTGTCGATGCGGATCGTGTCGCCTGCGAGCTCCGCGTACACCGTGTAGCAGCCACCGCCGAAGTTGACGAGGTTGAGCAGCGAGAGGTGCTCCTCGAGCGTGTCCGGGGTGATCGGAAAGCGATCGGTCAGCTCGGAGGCGGCGATCACGGCGCTCGGCTGCTCGCCGCAGGCCGCGAGCAGGTAGGCGAGGAGCGCCTGCAGGACGGCGAAGCGCTCCGGCGCGACGGGGCCGGCGGGCCGCTCGTCGTCGCTCTTCGAGCGGGGAACCGGCGCCGCGTGCTCGGCCGGCTCGAAGGGCGGGCCCGAGTGGAGCTCCTCGATCCGCTCCAGGCTCCGCAGCACCTCCGTGCGCAGCTCCTCCGGCTCGAGCGGCGCCGCCCGCCCGTCCTGGCGCAGGACCCAGGAGGCGAGGAGCGGCAGGCTCGAGTACTCGGTCACGAACCTGTCGCCGTCGAGCCGGCCGCCCTTGCCGAAGGTGCGCTCGACCCACCAGGCGGTCGCGGGGCCGACCTCGATCACGGCCTCGCCGGCCACCTCTCCGACCTGCCACGGAGCCCGACCGCGGTACTCGTCGATGTCGAAGCCCGCCGGCAGGCGGAAGTCGCGCTCGCGCCGGGTGGCGAAGCGGATCTCCCCGCGGATGCGCGAGACGCGGAAGGTGCGGATCGCCTCGCGGTCGAGATCCTGGCCGATCACGTACCAGACGCCGCGCTCGGGGAGGAGCGCATAGGGGTTCAGCCGGCGCTCGGACTCGTCGTCGCGGGCGATCGACCAGTAGGGGAAGCGGACCGTGCGGCCACGCGAGATCGCGCCCTCGAGCTTGCTCAGCCGACCGGGCATCTCCGGCGAGTAGTCGGGGTCGAGCACCTCGACGCTGACCGCGGTCTCGCTCGGGGCGTCGTCGAAGCCCTCCCGCCCGAGCGCGAGGTTCTGGAGCGCCAGCCTGAGCGGCTCGGCGTACGCGAACTTCCCCTCGAGCAGGTAGAGGCACGTCTGGAGGGCCGCGAGCTCGTCGTCGGTGAGCTCGAGCGGCGGCAGGAAGTACTGCTCCGAGCGCAGGGTGTACAGCTCCTCGCCGGTGAACTCGTCGCGCTGGGAGTGCAGCGGGACACCGAGGCCCGTGAGCTCCGCGCGATCGGAGTAGAAGCGGCGGGCGAAGGCCTCGTCCGACATCTCGGAGTAGCCCTCGACGTTGCTCTTCACGTCGCGGGCGGTCAGGGGCCGTCGCTCGGCCATGAGGTAGGCGACGAGCGAGAGCTGGCGGATCAGCTTGTCGCCGTCGTGCGACACGCGCGTCATTCTCTCCGTTCTCGGGCGGGTGGCGGCTGGGGGCGGCGCGAAGGCCGCGGGTCGGTCCCTAGCCTACGCTGCGACGCGTCGCTGCTCGAGGTGCTGGTGCGAGGGGCAGTAGTCGCGCTCGGGCAGGGGGGTGCGCTGGCACGGCCTGCCCTTGCGCGTGGTCGCCCGGCAACGCGCCACGCCGCCGTCCAGCGCGCCGGCCTCGATCTGCTCCTCGATGAAGGTGACCGCGGCGGCGACGCCCTGGTTGACGGTCCACGCCACGTGCGCCTGAGCCGTGATCGGGAAGTGCCGGCGGATGTCCTGGAAGAGCGCCCGGTCGGGCTTCGAGAAGTAGAGCGGATCCCCCGCCAGGCGCTCCATCGTCTGCTCGCAGGCGAGCAGGACGGCACGGCGCGACGCGAGACGTGACTGCACGTCGGCGTAGGGGTCGATGAAATCCTTGAGAGTGCGGTATATGGCGCGTGAGTACTGATACATACACCCCTGCAGCCGAAGCGTCTGCTGTTCCATATGCGAAGCTTCCATCCCCTGGTACTGCTGCGGAAAGGGTCGTGAGATCAGCGTTGCGAGGCATCGACTCCTCGATGCCCGTATCGAGTCTATACTTCCCGGGCTCTGTCACAAAGTGTGACTTGAAGTTTTCTTCGGGGGCAACGCAGAGCGCGGCCGGACAGCCAAGAAACCGCTGGAATTACCGCGCAACGGGACTGACGTATGCGTCGCCGTAGCCGCCGTCGCGCGCGGCCTGCACCGATGCCTCGGCCCTCGGGCGGGTGGAGAAGACGCCGCTGAATACGACGTAGTAGCCCGGGTGGAGGCTCGAGTATTCGTCGGAATCGAGCACGCCGACCTCGCGCAGGCCGGCCTGGCCGGCGTCTCGTGCGCGCTGCATCGCCGGCTCGCGACCGCCGTCCTGGGGGAGGGAGGCCAGCACGACCGTAAAGCCGTCTCGACCGGCCGGCCACTCCACCATCCGGGCGGCGCCGGCGTCCGGCGGGCCGGTCACCGTCGGCAGAGGCTCGTCCTCGGGCGGCGCGGCGAGCGTCGGCACGGGCTCGGCCGGCACCTCGGTCGTCTCGGTCGCGACGGAGCTGCCGAGCGGCATCGTCACGGTCGCCGCCGCCGGACCGGCACTCTCGCGGCCGGCTCCGAGCGCGATCACCGCCGCCGTCACGAGCACGGCCACCACGAGAGCCGCGAGCACGGGCCAGGCCCAGTCGCC
>JACCZA010000016.1 GCA_013696185.1 Actinomycetota bacterium | reverse complement strand
GGTGGAGGGGAACCTGACGGTTCCCCCCACACCCCCTCCCGGGGTGCCCCGAGGGCAAACGTCTCGAGCTTCCTGTGCTCGAACAACGCGAGGAGTTCCTGGCCGGAGGGCGACTTGCTCGCCCGGGAGGCCGACCAGGTGTCCGACCAGTGCGCTTTGTCAGGGAAGGGGGGCCCCGCGGGGGGAAACCGCAGGTTTCCCCCTGCGTTAGTAAGTGTGTTCGGCGCGCCACGTGCGCCACATGGCGTAGCCGCCGGCGGCGAGTACGAGGACGAACGCCAGCGCGTCCGGGCCAGCCGTCGTCCGCCCGGGCCAGAAGTAGGCCCCGAGGTCGACGAGAACGAGACCCGCCGCGCCGTAGAAGACGGCGCGCGAGCGGCCGGACCAGCCGCCGATCTCGTCCCGTCGCTCGCGCCAGAACAGGTAGACGACGAAGGCGATCGCGAGGAAGAACGCGATGCTCAAGATGAGGTAGAGCGAGACGAGCGTCTGCTCGAGCGAGAGCAGGACGACCACGAGCGCGATCAGCCCGATGACCAGGAACCCGCGCACCGTCGGGTTCAGCTCGCTGAAGAAGCGCCTCACGTCAGCCTCCGGTGGTGTACGCGCGCACGGCGAGGGCCGCCGCGAGCAGCGTAGCGCCGGCGAACCAGAGCAGGCGGCGGCGCGGCTCGCTCGGCGCGTACATCCACGGCGAGAGCACGGCGCCGAGCGCGAGCGTCCCGTAGACGTAGTGGAGGTCGTCCCCGGCTCGGCGCTCGTCCGACAGCAGGAGCAGGCCGAGCGCGACCTGTCCGATCATCAGCGTCTGGGCGAGCACGAGCACCTGGGAGAGCGCGCGCCCCGGAGCCCGGCGGCGCCTGTACGCGAGCCCGCCTCCGGCGGCCGCCAGGACGGCGACCGCGATCGTGACGACGGCGACCGCGGCGTGCAGCCCTCGAAGCTCGATCGGTAACGTTGCCGAGATTCCGGGGCGCGAGCAGCAAGCCAGGCTCGCCATCGGCGGCACCCTACCGGCGGAGGTCTGAGCGTTGATCGAGGAAGGCCAGAGCGCACCGGACTTCGAGCTCGTGAGCGACGAGGGCGAGCGGCTCAGCCTCTCGTCCCTGCGCGGCCGGCCGGTCGTCCTCTACTTCTATCCCAAGGACGACACGCCCGGGTGCACGACCCAGGCCTGCGGTATCCGGGACGTCTACGGAGAGTTGCAGGGCCGGGGCGCGGTCGTCCTCGGCGTCAGCCCCGACGGCGAGGCCTCGCACGCGGAGTTCCGGGCCAAGTACGGGCTGCCCTTCACGCTGCTCTCGGACCCCGGCGCGACGACCGCCAAGGCCTACGGCGTCTGGGGCGAGCGGAAGCTGTACGGCAAGAGCTTCATGGGCATCAATCGCTCGACCTTCGTGATCGGCCCCGACGGGAACGTCGCCAGGACGTTCTACGGCGTCAAGCCCGACGGCCACGCCGAGCTCGTGCTCGACGCGCTGCCGGTTTGAGGCCGAGCGCGATGGGCGAGCCGCGGCTGCAGTGCTGAGGTCGACCCGCCTCGACTGGCTGCCGCCCATGCCTCTCCGGGCGTACCTCCGCCCGCCGGTCCGGGAGCTGCCGTTTCCGCTCGAGGAGCCGGGCTGCCGTCACTTCCTGCGCCCGCGACAGGCACTGTGGCAGGGTGCCCGGGCGCTCGGTCTCGAGCCCGGAGACGAGATCCTCATGCCCGCGTACAACCACGGCTCCGAGCTCCAGGCGCTGCTCGACAACGGGCTCGAGCCTCGCTTCTACGAGGGTACGCCGGCGCTCGAGCCGAGCGAGGACGAGCTCGAGTCCTGCACGGGCGCGCGCACCCGCGCGCTCTACCTCATCCACCACATCGGCTTTCCGCAGGACGCTCCCCGCTGGCGGCGCTGGTGCGACGAGCGGGGGCTGCTGCTGATCGAGGACCTCGCCCTCGGCTGGCTCGCCGAGCGGGACGGACTGCCGGCCGGCTCGCTCGGAGACCTCTCGATCTTCGGCTACTACACGATGCTCGGCATCCCCGAGGGCGCGGCGGTGCTCCGTCGCGGCGGTCCCTCGGCGGCGACCGCTCCGGAGCCGGCGGAGTTCGGCTGGCGAGCGGTCGCGCGCAGGCAGGCCGGGCGCATCGTCCTGCGCGCGCCGGGGTCGGCCGCCCTGCGGCAGCGCGTCATGCCGGAGCCGGTGTACGACGCCTCCGCGGACATGCAGCTCGGCGACCGCGCGAGCGGGCCGACGAAGGCAAGCTTGTTCCTGTTGCGGCGGCTGCGACCCGGGCGGGTGGCCGGGCGGCGCCGGGAGAACTACAGGACGCTGCTCGGGGGTCTCCGCGAGCTCGTTCCTGCTCCCTTCCAGGAGCTGCCGCCCGGCGCCTCGCCGCTGATCTTTCCGATCCGGTGCGAGCGGAAGCTCGAGGTGCTCGAGCGGCTCGGGGCGAAGGGCATCCGTCCTCTGGACATCTGGTCGGCGACCCATCCTCGGGTTCCGGCAGCACGGTTCCCCGGCGCGACGGCGAGGCGCGAGACCGTCGTCGGCCTGCCGGTGCACCAGGAGCTACGGCCGCGGGACCTCGAGCGGATGATCGCCGCCGTGGCGGAAGTCGGCGGGTGACCTTCGAGGACACGATCGAGCTCGTCGGGAAGGCGATCGACGCCCTCGGGGTGGCCGCGATCGTGGTCGGCATCCTCTTCACGACCGTGCTCTTCCTCGCCCGCCGAGGGAGCGCCGCGGTCGGCGCAGATCCCTACCGCAGCTACCGGCAGGGCATCGGGCGCGCGATCCTGCTCGGCCTCGAGTTCCTCGTGGCGGCCGACATCATCCGCACCGTCGCCGTGTCCCCCACCTTCGAGTCCGTTGCCGTGCTGGCGATCATCGTGCTCGTGCGGACGTTCCTCAGCTTCGCCCTCCAGCTCGAGCTCGAGGGACGCTGGCCGTGGCAGCAGGCGCCCACCGCGGGGCGCGAGGACGCGCCCACGGGCTGACAGG
>JACCZA010000014.1 GCA_013696185.1 Actinomycetota bacterium | reverse complement strand
TGGCTCGATGCTCGCGCTCGGCCATGCGCTCGCGCAGGCGCTCGGCGCCCGCTACGGCCTGCCGCACGGCGCGCTGAACGTCGTCTGCCTGCCTGCGGCGCTCCGCTTCAACGAGCCGGTTGCCGGAGAGGCGGTGAGACGCTTCGCCGAGGCGCTCGGCGCAGACGATGCCGCCGAGGGAGTCGAGCGCCTCGCCCGCGAGGCGGGCTTCGCCCGGCTGCGCGACCTCGGCGTGCCGGGGGACGAGCTCGACGCGGTCGCGGAGATCGCGGCGGCCCGTCCGGGCACCGCCGCGAATCCACGTGCGGCGAGCGCCGCCGAGATCGCCGAGCTGCTGCGCTCGGTCTGGTAAGGCAGCTCTCCGCTCAGGCGATCAGGCCGGGTGCGCCGGCGCCCGCCGGCTCGGGCTCCACGTCGCCCTCGCCGAAGACCTGGAAGCCGATCAGGAGCAGCACGACGACCAGCAGCACGACGGCGGCCCCCCAGAGCACCGGGCGTCTCACGAGAGCCGGCACCCGCGGCTCGAGCCGGCGCTCGTCGTGCAGGTCGCGCGGCCCGACGCGTCGACCTCGATCCTGATCCAGGGGTAGTCGTCCTTGCACAAGTCGATCACCTTGATGCCGACCGCGCACATGCCGAAGTGGCCGTTGATCCGGGAGACGGTGCTCGCATGGCCCGCTGCGGGAAGTGTCTCAGAGCCGAGCTCCCAGCGCCAAGGGTAGAAGAGGCTCGCCGGGAACGGCACGAGCGTGCTGCCGAGCGTCTCGCGATCCCAAGCCGCCGTGACGCGGTAGCCGTCCCAGCAGAACTTCAGCCGGTGCATGAGGCTCCAGATCCGGCTGACCGCGTTCCGCTTCACGATCGCGATCCCGGCCGAGCCACAGTCCTCGCGCCCGAACGCGATCGATGGGCCGAACGACGCCCCGAGCCCGAGCTCCTCCTCCACCCACCCTTCGTAGTACGCGGGATCCGGCCCGACGCCCTCCTCCGGTGGCGGCGGTGGCGGCGGCGGTGGCGGAGGAGGGGGTGGCGGCGGCGGAGGGACGCAGTCGACCGGATCCCAGCAGACGGACTCCGAATCGAGCGCGGCGCCTGCTGCGGCGGGCAGCGCGGCGAGCATCAGGCAGAGGGCCGCCAAGAGTAGTAGCGAGCGTCTCACGGGTGTCCTCCTCGTGTGAGGGATCAGGGCCCCGCCGACGCTAGTCGTTGGCCGATCGGACAACAAGAGCCGGGCGCATATCGACACGGAGTCGCTCCACCTCCGTGACGAAACGCCCGCTCCGGGCGGCTTTTCCCTAAACCGTCGTCGCGCCCTGCATCGCCGCGACCACGCGGCGGAGACTCACGACGCCGACCACCTCGTCCCGGTCGATCACGGGCAGGTGCCGGAAGCCGCGCTCGAGCATCGTCTGGGCAGCCTCCTCGACGGGAGTGGTGGGCGAGGCCGTGACCGGCTCCGCGGTCATCCATTCCCGCACGCGCGCGTCGCTCGTGTGCACCCGTCCCGCCATCGCCTTCAGGAGATCGCGCTCGGTGAGGATGCCGATCAGCCGGCCGAAGTCCTTCACGATCACCGAGCCGACGTTGAGATCGACCATGCGCTGGGCGACCTCGCCGAGCGTGTCCTCGGGCGCCACGGTGATGAACTCGCGGCGCATGACGTCGGAGAGCTGCTGCATGGCGCGAGTGTAACTGGGCGACCGTCGAGCCGTCGGTCGCCGACGTGTCCCGGCGAACGTGTCCAGGAGGCCGGCAGGAGGGAATCCGGACCGGCGCCCAGTTCAATAAGCATGCGTTATCCCAGGCATCAGCATCGTGTACCCTCCCGCCCACGGTGTCGGCTTCCGAGAACTTCGACGTGCTCGTGGTGGGCAGCGGCGCCTCCGGTCTGGCGGCAGCGCTCTCGGCCCGTCGGTCCGGCGCGCGCGTCGGGCTCGTCACGAAGGGCTCGCTGCAGTCCTGTAACTCGGCCAAGGCACAGGGCGGGATCCAGGCCTCCTTCGGCGCCGACGACTCGCCGGCGCAGCACGCGGAGGACGTCCGCCGCAGCTCGCACGACACCGCGAACCCGCGCCTCGTCGAGATCCTCACGGGCGAGGCGCGCGACACGATCGGCTGGCTGGAGGAGCTCGGCGTCGAGTTCACGCGCGAGAACGGCGGCTACCGGCTCGCCCGGTGTGGCGGCGCGTCACGCCGCAGGCTGCTCCAGGTCGGCGACCGCACGGGTCACGCGATCACGAAGGCGCTCCGCGATGCCTTCGAGTCCTCGGGCGCCACGGCAGCGGCGAGCCAGCCGCTCGTCGCGCTCGAGCCGGCCTCGCAAGGGTGGCGTGCGACCTGCGAGCGGCGCGACGGACAGCGCGTCGAGCTCGAGGCCGGAACCGTCGTGCTCGCGGCGGGCGGGCGCTGCTGGCGCGAGGCGCAGGAGCGTGGAGAGCTCTCGACGAATCACCCCGGGGCGACCGGCGAGGTGACGAGGCTCGCGCTCGAGCTTGGCGCGGAGGCTCGCGACCTCGACGCGCTCCAGTACCACCCGAACGGCGGCGCCTGGCCGCCGAACCTGCAGGGCTACTCCATCCCCGAGACGACCCGCGCCTACGGCGCGACGTTGCTGAACGGGGAGGGGCAGGAGTTCACCGATCCCCTCGGCCCGCGGGACACGGTCTCCTCGGCGATCTTCAAGGAGGTCGAGGAGGGGCGTGGCACGACGACCGAGGACGGACGACCCGCCGTCTGGCTCGATACCACCCGGATCCCCGAGGCCGACGCCGTGATCTCGCTGCCCTACATGCTCAGGCGCTACCGGGCGGCCGGGATCGACCCGCTCCGGCAGCCGATCCTGACCTATCCCGTGCTCCACTACCAAAACGGCGGCCTCGTGATCGACGAGCACGGTGAGACGACGCTCGAGGGCCTGTTCGCCTGCGGCGAGATCGCCGGCGGCACCCACGGGCGCAACCGGATGATGGGCAACTCCCTGCTCGAGTGCTGCGTCTTCGGCCGGCG
>JACCZA010000007.1 GCA_013696185.1 Actinomycetota bacterium | reverse complement strand
GTCTCGAGATCGCGGATCTCACCGACCATGATCACGTCCGGGTCGGAGCGGAGGATCGTCCGCAGCGCGCTGGCGAAGGTGAGTCCCGCCTTCACGTTGATCTGAATCTGGTTCACGCCGGCGAGGCGATACTCGACCGGGTCCTCGACGGTGATCGTCTTGATCTCGGGCCGGTGGATCAGGTTGAGCGCCGCGTAGAGCGTGGTCGACTTGCCCGAGCCCGTTGGCCCCGTCACGACCAATGCTCCCGTCGGCTTGCGGAGCACTGCCTCGAGCGTCCGCTGCATCTCCGGCTCGAGCCCGATCGACTCGAGCGTGGGGATCTTGCGAGACTTGTCGATCAGGCGCATCGTGACGGCCTCGCCCTCGACGGTGGGGAGCGTTGCGACGCGGATGTCGAGCATGCGACCGGCGGCCGCGGCGTTCAAGGACATGCGGCCGTCCTGCGGCTGCCGCCGCTCGGCGATGTCGAGCTTGGCGAGCACCTTGAGGCGAGTCGTGACCCCGTTCGCGAGCGCCTTCGGCACGCGCTGCGCCTCCCGAAGCACGCCGTCGACCCTGCTGCGAACGGTGAGCACGTCCTCGCCGGGCTCGAAGTGGATGTCGCTCGCGCCCTCCTCGGCGGCCTGGAAGATGATCGAGTTGACGAGCCGGACGAGCGGCGCGTCCGAGATGCCGTCGTCGACGTCGAGCTCCGACTCCTCCTCGACGACCTCGATGTCCTCGAAACGCGCGCCGAACGCCTCCGCCGAGCGCGCCAGGCGATCCACCTCGGACGCGATGTCCTCTCGCGAGGCGACGCCGAGCTCCAGCTGGTAGCGGGTCGCAAGGCGGAGCTCGTCGATGCCGTGGACGTTCAGGGGGTCTGCGATCGCGACGCGTAGGAGGTCGTCCTCGAGCTCGTAGGGGATCGCCTGCACCCGCTCCAGCACGTAGAGCGGAACGAGCTTCGCCGCGGCGGGCGCGATGCCCGTGCTCGCGAGATCGACGAGCGGAAGCCCGTAGCGTCGTGCCAGCGACCGCGCGACCGCCTCCCCGGCGGCGAGGCCTTCGTCGAGCAGCGCCCGTGCGACGGAACCCTCGCCCGCGCGCTCGCGTACCCGCCGTAGCTGGTCGTCGCCCAGCAGGCCTGTCGCCTCGAGCACGTCGGCGACCACCTTCGTGACGGCGGCGCGCCGGATGGGCGACCACGCGGTCGGGGGAGCCGAGGACACGCCGTTGCCCACGGGCAGGTCGGCGAGAGGCTCAGTCTCGAGGCGCTCGGGGCTCATGATCCGTCTTCGGTGTATCGGTATCCCGCTTCCGTCACTTGACCGAGACTCAGAAGGTGCCGAGGTAGACGTCGAGCAGCGACTCGCCGGCGAAGAGCGCGACGATGCCCCCGAGCGCGAGGAACGGCCCGAACGGAATCGCGAGCTTGCGCGCGCGGGCGCCGTGGCGCCACAGGAGGACCGCCGCAGGCACGAGCGCGGCGAGCATGCCGACCATCAGCGCCACGCCGACAGTCCAGCCGAGACCCGCGCCCAGGAAGAGCGCCAGCTTCACGTCTCCCATGCCCATCCCTCCGGGATAGGCGAGCGCCGCGAGGAGGAAGAAGAGCGCCGCCCCCAGGGCAGCGAGCGGCCACTCCAGGCCCGGCTGGATCGCGATCCGAGCGGCGAGGACGATGACGGTCGCCGGCAGCACGATCCGGTTCGGGATGATCCTGTGCGCGAGGTCGGTGGCCGAGACGGCGACGAGCACCGCGCAGAAGAACGCGGCCACGAGGGCCCGTGCCGACAGCCCGAAGGCGAGCACGCAGCCGGCGAGGAGAATCGCCGTCGCGAGTTCGACGGCAGGGTAGGTGAGCGGGATGCGCGTGTGGCAGCTCCGGCAGCGACCGCGCAGGAGCGCGTAGGAGACCAGCGGGACGTTGTCGTACGGGGCGATCGCGACTGCGCAGCTCATGCACGCCGAGCGCGGTCGCACGAGCGATCGCCGCAGCGGCACGCGGGCCGCGACGACGTTCAGGAAGCTGCCGAGCGCGAGCCCGGGCGCAAGGGCGAAGGCGGCGAGAGCGGCGTCCATCGCTTCGGGTGCATCGACATC
>JACCZA010000392.1 GCA_013696185.1 Actinomycetota bacterium | reverse complement strand
GGCCGCGCGAGGGTGGCGTGCGCTCGTGCTCGTCGAGCGCCTCGACCGCAGCTTCTCGCACGTGCGGCGGCAACGGCAGCGCCGCCGTCCCGCGCAGCGCCAGCAGGCCTCGGCCGTAGCGCTCCTCCACCCACAGGCTGCCGATCCGGCCGCTCAGCGCACCACGCCCCCCGGGCGCGCGCCGGTCGGGGCGCCGTCGAGCCAGACCGCCTCTCCCGCGACCCACACCCCGCGGACGCCGTCGGGAGGCAGCTCCGGCTCGTCATAGGTCGCCGTGTCGACGTACCGGCGCGGGTCGAGCAGGACGAGGTCGGCGCGCTTGCCGGGCTCGATCCTGCCGCGGTCAGCGAGCCCGAGCCTGTCGGCGGCACGCGCCGTCAGCCGCGCCACCGCCTCCTCGACGGGCAGCAGACCCTCCGCGAGGGCGAAGCGGCCGAGGAACCGCGCGGCGGTGCCCGAGAGTCGCGGGTGCGGGTGCGGGCCGAAGATCCCGTCGGAGCCGACGAGCTGCAGCCGGTGGGCGGCGATCGCGCGCACCGCCTCCCCGGAGGCGTAGTGCATGATCATCTGCGCGCCGAGCCCCGACTCCTGCAGAAGCGAGCAGACCGCCTCCACCGGATCCCCGCCGCGCTCGGCGATCGTCTCGCCCTCGACGACGATCCGCTCGGGCCCGAGCGTCCCGAGCAGGTTCTCCCAGCCGGGTATCCCACCCTCGACCTCGCGGGCGATCCGCTCTCGCACCGTCGCCTCGCGCAGGCGCTCCAGGGTCGCCCCGGCGCCGCCCTCCTGCGCCCAGGCGGGGAGCAGGCTCGCGAGCAGCGTGCAGCCCGCGCCGTACGGGTACTGGTCGAAGGTCACGTCGACGCCCGCGCCCTCGAGCAGCTCGAGCAGCGGCCCGACGAGGCGCTCGTCGGCGAGCGACTTCAGGTGCGAGACGTGGAGCGCAGCGCCCGAGCGCCGCGCGACCTCGAGCAGCTCGCCCACGGCCTCGAGCACGCCGGCGCCCTCGTTGCGGACGTGCGGCACGACCGGGACGCCGAACGCCGCGGCCTCCTCGGCGAGGGCGACGAGCTCCTCCGTGTCGGCGTGGGCCCCGGGCAGGTAGACGAGCCCGAGCGACAGGCTGCGCGCCCCCGCCTCGAGCCCCTCCCGCACCTCGCGGCGCAGCTCGAGCAGCTCCTCGGCGCTCGGGGCGCGCCGGGCGCTACCGATCACGCGGTCGCGGACGGCGCCGTGGCCGATCGAGGACACGAGGTCGAGAGCGGGGCGCGTCGCGTCGAGCGCGTCGAGGTACTCGGCGAGCGTCGACCAGGGCCACGCCTCCGGGCCCCGCCCCTCCAGCGCGAGCAGGTACGCCTGCCGCTCGGCACGGCGCTCCGGCGCGACCGGCGCGGGCGCGAGCCCGTCCGGGTTGATCACCTCGGTCGTGAAGCCCTGCGCCAGCTGCTGCGTCAGGAAGGGATCCTCGAACGAGCGCAGCGCCGAGTGGGCGTGCAGGTCGATGAAGCCGGGGCAGAGCATCAAGCCCTCCGCCTCGATCGCCTCCTCGCCGCCGAGCCCCACGCCCACCGCCGCGATCCGCCCGCCCTCGACGGCGACGTCCGCCTGCAGCGGCGGGCCGTCTCCGGGGTAGACGGTCGCGCCGCGGACGATCACCGCGGCACGACCGGCAGCACCACGTGCGACGGGTACTCCGCCGTGTGGAGCACCGTCTGGCGCGCGACCTCGATCCGCGTCCCCGTCCCCACGTCCTCGCCCGTGTTCAGGTTGCGCGAGAAGCGGGGGAAGCTCGAGCTCGTGACGTCCACGCGGATCCTGTGGCCGCGGCGGAAGAGGTTGCTCGTCGGATAGAGACGGATGCGGTACTCGGCCACCTCCCCCGGCTCGAGCGGCTCGGTGCGCTCGTCGCCCGCCCGGTAGCGCGCCCGCACGATCCCCTCCGCGAGGAAGATCGAGCGGCCGTCGGGATGGACGTCCGTGAGACGGACGATCCAGTCGGTATCGCGTGCGCTCGAGGCCGCGTAGAGCACCGCCTCGATCGGCCCGGTCACCTCGACGTCCTCCCGCAGCTCGGCGCCCGTGTAGACGAGGACGTCGTCGCGGCCCTCGAGCGCGCGCTGGTCGACCGGGCCGGGCACGACCGGCACGTCCGAGCCCCGGGTCATCGTCAGCAGCGAGTTGTTGCCGCCGAGCGTCGGCACCGGATCGGTCGGGTCGTAGGCGTAGCGGTCGGGCGGCTCGCCGGGGCCGGGCGGCTCGAGGGCGAGCGCGCCTCCGCGGCGCAGGTACCAGGGCGTTGGCTCCGTGCCCGGCAGCGGCCATTCGTGCTCGCGCCTCCACTCCCCCGCGCCCATCACGAACAGCGACAGCGGCGGCTCCTCGAGAAGGCCCGTGTCGAGCTCGCGCAGCCAGTGGTCGTACCAACGCAGCTCGTCGTCTCGCACGAACCGCTCGGCCTCGGGCCCGAAGTCGAGGTCGCCGAGTGAGCGGTCGACCTCCTCCTCGTGCGTCCACGGGCCCATCAGCACCCGCTGCGGCGCGTCGAGCCGGCCGAAGGTGCGCATCGTGGCGCCGGCGTAGGCGTCGTACCAGCCGCACTGCTGGAAGACCGGCACGCTCGTCCCCTCGACGTCGTGCCGGATGCGGCGCCAGTAGTCGTCGTTCGTCGGATGCGCGAGCCACTCCCGCCAGAACGGCACCTCGCGGCCGATCGACTCGACGTCGAGGTCGAGCAGCGGCAGGTGCCGGAGGGTGCGCTGGTTGAGGAAGAGCTCGCGGGCCGGCTCGAGCGTGACCGCGCTCAGGGACGTCGTCCAGATCAGCGCGGCGCCGAGCGAGAGCGCGAGCTGGAAGGCACCGCCGACGTAGTGGCAGTCGGCGAAGTAGTCGTCCATGATCACGTGCGGCGCCATGCAGACGAGGCTCGGATGGCCGAGCGGGGCGAGCTGCCACTGGACGATCGCGCCGTAGCTGCGGCCCCAGGTGCCGATCCGCCCGTTGCACCAGGGCTGGGCGGCGGCCCAGTCGAGGCTGTCGAAGGCGTCCTCCCCGTCGCGGAAGTACGGCGTGAACTCGCCCCCCGACTCGTAGCGCCCGCGGACGTCCTGGATCACGGCCGCGTAGCCGCGCTGGGCGAACCAGACGCCCCAGGCGACGAAGCGGTCGCGCGTCGACTCGTACGGCGTCCACTGGTACACCGTCGGGTGCGGCCCCCGCGCGCGCGGCAGGTAGACGTCCGCGGAGACCGCCGTGCCGTCGCGGAGCGGGACACGGCAGTCGTGGAGGAGGCGGGCGTCGTAGCGCGGGTCGCTACGCAACGTTGATCTGCCGCGCGGGCTCCGGGATCGGCGTGCCGGCGAAGTGACAGGCCGCCACGTGCCCCGGGCCTGCGTCATGTGCCACGAGGGGCGGCTCGACCTCGGCGCAGATCTCCTGCGCGAGCGGGCAGCGCGTCCGGAAGCGACAGCCCGAGGGCGGGTCGATCGGGCTCGGCACGTCGCCGCGCAGCACGATCCGCCGCTGCTTGCGACCCGGCACCGGCTCGGGAATCGCCGAGAGGAGGGCCATCGTGTACGGGTGCAGCGGTCGCGCGAACAGGTCGGCCGCTGGCGCGAGCTCGACCACCTTGCCCAGGTACATGACGGCGATCCGGTCGGAGATGTAGCCGACGACCGCGAGGTCGTGGGCGACGAAGAGGTAGGTGAGGCCGAAGTCCCTCTTCAGCTCCACGAGCAGGTTCAGCACCTGGGACTGGATCGAGACGTCGAGCGCCGAGACCGGCTCGTCGGCGACGATGAACTTCGGCTGCAGGACGAGCGCGCGGGCGATGCCGATGCGCTGGCGCTGCCCGCCGCTGAACTGGTGGGGGTAGCGCCCGGCGGCCTCTGCGCTCAGCCCGACGCGCTCGAGCATGTCGAGCACGTGCTCGCCGCGGCTGCGCCGGTTGCCCGTGCGGTGGATCGTGAGCCCCTCCCCCACGAGCTGGCGGACGGTCATGCGCGGATCGAGCGAGCCGACCGCGTCCTGGAAGATGATCTGCATCTCGCTCCGGGCTGCCTTGAGCTTCGACCGCCCGAGCGCCGTCACGTCGACGCCGTCGAAGAGGATCTGCCCGGCCGTGGGCTCGACGAGGCGGAGCAGCGTGCGTCCGAGCGTCGACTTGCCGCACCCGGACTCCCCGACGAGACCAAGCGTCTCGCCGCGCTCGATCGTCAGGTCGACTCCGTCCACCGCCTGCACGTGGCCGGCGGTCCGGCGCAGCACCCCGCGCCGCACGGGGAAGTGCTTCTTCAGCCCCCGCACCTCGACGAGCGGGCCGCCGTCCTCCGTGCTCATGCCGGCGCCGCCTCGACACCCTCCGCCGCGCGGCGGCCGTGCTCGCAGAGCCAGCAGGCCGAAGCCTG
>JACCZA010000387.1 GCA_013696185.1 Actinomycetota bacterium | reverse complement strand
AGGCCCGCCCGTCTCCAGGCGTCGAAGCCGCCGGCCAGGTCGGTCGCCCGTCGAAACCCGAGCTCGCGCAGAGAGGCCGCTGCCAGGATCGAGGAGTAGCCCTCCGCGCACATGAGCACGAGCTGGCGCTCGGGGTCGCAGACCGCAGGATTTCGGTATTCGCCGTCGGGATCGACGCGCCACTCGAGCACCGACCTCGGAATGTGGATCGAGCCCGGGACGACGCCGCTCCGCCGCCGCTCGTCGCTCGAGCGCAGATCGACGATCAGCGCGCCGGCGGCCTGGGCTTGCTCTGCCGCCTCGGGAGCGAGCCTCGGAGCGATGCGCCTGCGCGCGTCCGCGAGCAGGTCGTCGACGCTTCGCCGACCCGTGCGGCCGTCCAGCGTGCGATCTCGCTCGGCCCAGCGCGTGAGCGCAACCCAGAGCCCGCTGCCCGCGGTGAGCGCGGCGACGATCGCGATCGCCGTTCCGGCGCCGGCGGCGTCTGCGACGAGGCCGGCGACGAGCGCCCCGACGACGAAGCCGAAGTCGCGCCAGAAGCGGTAGACGCCGACGACCTGGGCACGCTCGACCGGCTGGACGCCGTCGGAGACGGCGGCGATCAGGGTCGGATAGACGAGCGCAGTGCCGACGCCCAGGAAGATGGCGGCGACGAGCGCCGGGGCGAAGGCGCCACCGCTCGCGACGAGCAGCGCGAGCGCGCCCGCCTGCACGAGCATGCCGGCCGCGATCAGCGGCTTGCGCCCGGCGTGGTCCGAGAGCCAGCCGGTGACGAGCTGGCCGGCTCCCCACACCGCCGGGTACGTCCCGGCGACGATGCCGATCTCGGTCGTGCTCCCCCCGTTCGCGGCGAGATAGAGGGGGGCGAGGCCCCAGGCGAGGGCGTCGTTCAGGTTGTTCACGAGGCCCGCCTGGGCGCAGGCGCGGAGCGTCGGCTCGCGTACCGTGACGCGGGCAAACGCGGCGCGGAGCGTCTGGCCCGCGGAGGGGCCATGGGCCCGCTGCTCCAGCGCGACGTGTGCGCCCGTGTCGCGAACGAGGAGGATCGAGATCGCCGTGCCGAGAGCGGCGATCGCGGCAGCACCGACCCACACGAGCGTGCGCGGCGCGAAGGTGGCGGCGAGTGCTCCGGTCGCGAAGGCGGCGGTGGCGACGCCGAGATAGCCGGCCGACTCGTTCAGGCCGAGCGCGAGCCCGCGGCGGACGGGGCCGACGAGGTCGATCTTCATCACGACGGTCATCGACCAGGCGAGACCCTGGTTGGCGCCGAGCAAGAGGTTCGCCCCGACGATCCAGCCCCAGTTCGGGGCGAGGGCGATCAGAGCCGGCACGGGCAGCGCGAGCACCCACCCGAGCATGAGCAACCGCTTGCGTCCGACGCGGTCGGCCAACCCGCCCGCGGCCAGGTTCGCGAGCGCCTTGGCGATCCCGAAGGCGACGACGAAGGAGAGGATCGCCCCTCTCGACGTCAGGCCGAAGTCGCGCTCGCCCACGAGCGGGAGGACGCTCCGCTCGAGACCGACCATCGCGCCGACGAACGCGTTGAGGCCGACGAGCAGGGAGAACTGGGCGGCGTTCGCCCGCAGCCCGAGCCGAGGCTCCTCCCGACTCGGGCGCTCGCCGGTGTGGTCTCGCCGGTAGCTGACGACGATCGCCTCCTCGCCCTCAGTCGATCGCGTAGCGGCGCACGGCGTCGTCGGCGAGCTCGATCCCGAGTCCCGGGCGGTCGGGGACGACGACGTGGCCCTCACGATCGACGCGCGTCGGCTGGGCGAGCATGAAGTCGCGCCGCTCGGGCGTCCATCCGGGCGGGTCGTACGGCACCTCGAGGAACGGGCCGCCGCCCACGCCGGCCGTGACGTGGAGGTTGGCGAGGAGCCCGATGCCGTTCGTCCAGGTGTGCGGCGTGAAGAGTCGTCCCCGCTGGAGTGCGAGGCCCGCAATTGTGCGCGCGCGCTCGAGTCCGACCGAGAGGACGACGTCCGGCTGGTAGACGTCGAGCGCGTCCTCGTCCATGAAGGCGAGGAGCTCCGCCACGGTGCGCGCCATCTCGCCGCCCGCGATTCGCAGTCCCGTGGCG
>JACCZA010000382.1 GCA_013696185.1 Actinomycetota bacterium | reverse complement strand
AGACGTTCGTCGTCCTCGCGGGGACGCTGTCGATGTACCTCGGCGAGCCGCCGGAGCGTCAGGACGTGCCCACGGGCGGGCTCGTCCACGTCGAGCCGGGCACACCGCTCCAGACGGCGAATCACGGCGACGGGGAGCTCGTCCTCTACGCCTACGGCACCCCGCCCGAGCACGAGCACGCCGAGATCCTGGACTCGGCGCTGTAGCCGCCGAGACGCTCCCCCTTACCGAAGAATCGCGAACGCGTCGCTGCCGCTGTCGCTGCGCTCGGGGAGCTGCACGGTCTTGACGGCGAGGCGTTCCTGGCCGGGTTGCCATACGGCGACGAACTCCGTCTCCAGCCTCGCGCCGAGCAGCACCAGGCGGCCGTCGTCAGTCCAGGCCATGCTCGTTCTCTTGAGCGACACGAGCGCCGGCATGTCCGGCAGCTGCTTCAGGCCTCCGGTTCTCGTGTCGAGCAGCCACACGTCGAGGGCCTGCTGCGGGCCTCCCCGCCAGGCGGGGTTGGCGAATGCCAGCGCCACGTAGCGTCCCCGGGGGTCGACTGCGGGTGCGTCGAGACCGCCGATCGTGCTGGGCCAGGGCAGCCGCCGCTGAGCGCCCGTCGCGGCATCGAGGACCGTGAACTGGTCGTCCGGCCCCGCGAGCACCAGCGTGTGGCCGGCTGCTGCGAGCACGCCCCAGCGGGTGCGACGAAGCGTTCGGCCGGTGCGGGGGTCGATCACGCGCGTGCGGTTCACGACGAGGCCGAGCGAGCCCGCCGAGGAGATCGTCGAAGCGCACGGGAACGCGCGAGGCGCTCGCATCGCTCGGCCGTCGAGGTTGATCTGTCGGAGCGCACATCGAGCCGGACTCGCGGAGGTCTTGATCCACACCGATTGCCCGTCGGCGGCGGGAGCGACGTCCGTCCCGCTCCAGGGCGCCGTCACGCGCCCCTCACGACCGCGAACCGTGTAGAGGTCGGCGCGCGGCCAGTCGGGTCGCGCGATCACGACCGCTGCTCGGCCGGCGACCCCGACGATCGACACGGTTCCACGCTCCTGGGGGCGGACACCGGTCAGGGGCGTGACGGTGCCCGAGTCGACGTCGAGGACGAACGGTGGCTTGTCGGCGACGAGCAGGCGCAGGCCCGTCTCGCCTCCCAGCGGAGCGCCACGAAGAGGCACCGGGCCGCCACCCTCCCGCACGGCGGGCGGCATCGCTGGAGCTGCCGGCCCGACGATCGCGGCGAGGACGAGGGCAGTGGCCGAGAGTGCGACCCGCATACGGTCTCGCAGGTTCTACACCTCTGAGGGTGTCCGGGTTCCCGGGTCGCGCGCACCCTGGGCTACGCCTCCAGGAGAACCGACGGACCGGAGGAAGCGCCGAACGTCACCGCGCGAGCGCAGGCGGTGGACGCTCACCTCGCCACCGAGCCGCTCGAGCAGCCCGAGCACGCGGGGGCGGTCATCACGCGGGTAGCGCCAGATCCACCTGAGCAGCGGGAGGTCGAGGCTCTCGGTGCATCCCTCGGGCAGGTCGGCTCGGCGGGTACCGCCTTGCAGCAGCACTCTCTTCAGCACTCGCCAGAAGCACACGCTCCGAGAGCGGTCGAGGAACACCACGGCGTCGGCGCGGTCGAAGCGCTCGTCCTCCTGCTCCTCTCCCGCGGCGAGGAAGTTGCCGTCCAGGATCCAACGGTCTCGGGCGAGCGCTGCCGCAAGGCTGCGTCGCGCCTCGTGTTGCGGCGCAGACGTCCAACCCGGATGCCAGAACAGGACGTCGAGGTGGACGACGGGGAGTCCGGTGCGGCGGGCGATACCCGCTGCCAGCGTCGTCTTGCCTGCTCCGGCGCAACCGAGAATGACGATCCGCTGCATCCCGTCACGGTAACCGGCGTTCTGCGCTCGACCGTGGTCGTCACGCGCGCGCGACGAGGAGCAGGTGCCCACTCATCGCCAGGCCCACCGGCTCGGTCTCGAGCGTGCGTGCGAGCCAGAGGATGCGCTCGCGCATGACGCGATCGCCCCAGCGCGTCTCGAGGTCGGGCAGGAACCCGGCGGGCCCCTCGATGCCGAGCACGCCCTGCACGTCGAGACGCGCCTCGCGCGCTTCCTGCGCGAGCTCCTCCGCATGGTGGAAGTAGCTGATCGCCGGAAACCCCGGCTCACGGTCGCCGCTCGCGCCCTCCGCCAGCTGCAGCAGCACTGTCTCGAACTTGTGCTCGTCCACGATCCAGCCGTTGCCGATGCCGTCGAGCGCCGGCGCCAGGCGCGAGATCGCCGCCGCGAGCACGAAGCCGCCCGGAGCGCAGACGCGCGCCGCCTCGCGCAGAGCGAGCACGCGCTCCTCGCGCTGGACGAGGTGGTAGAGCGGTCCGAGCACGAGCACGGCGTCGAAGCAGCCGTCCTCGAAGGGCAGCCTGCGCGCGTCGCCGACCTGCGCGTCGAAGAGCGGCGGCTGCCCCGCTCGCCGGCGCGCTTCCTCGACGTGCAGCGGTACGGCGTCGAGCAGCTGGACTGGATGGCCGCGGCGCGCCAGCCACTCCGCGTAGAAGCCGTCCCCGCCGCCGACGTCGAGGACGGTCGCTCCCTCGGGGAGGTAGCGCAGCAGGAGCTCTTGCGTGCGCGCCGCTTCGAGCAGGCCCGAGCGCATCGTCAGCCGATCGATCTCCGGGCGGCTCGAGTAGTGCTCGATCAGCTTGTCCTCCATGCGACCCGGTCGGCCTAGCCGGGCAGCCACCCCTCCTGGTGCCGCGTCGGGCGGCGAGCGGGGAATCGCGCGTATGCCCGCTCCGGATCGGTCGTCTCCTGCTCGACGCCCGCGCCGTGGCGGAGTGCCGCCTCGTCCACGCAGTACGCGCCCCAGTCCGGCCCGGTCGAGCGATCGCGGGCGCCGACCGCGAGCACCAGGCAGGGCGCATCTCCGGCTCCCACGATCGTATGCCTCGTCCCCGCAGGGCAGTGCGCGAAGTCCCACGGTCGGAGCGGGCGCTCCTGACCCTCGACGATCAGCAGCGCCTCGCCGGCGAGGACGAGGAAGTCCTCCTGGTCCGCCTCCCAGTGGTACATCGCCATCGGCTCGCCCGGCGCGAGGGCAGTGAGGTTGATCCCCAGCTGCGGGAAGTCCGGCTCCCCCTCGAAGCCGCAGATGACGCCGCGCCCCGGCCCATCCCGCCAGGGCGCTGCGCGGGCGTTCAGGACGAACCAGCCATCCCCCTTCGGGACGAGTCCGTGCTCGGTCGTCTGCAGCCGAGACTCGGGAGCCATCGACGGGAGTCTGCCGTACCGCCCCGAAGCACGCACCGCCTCTCGGCCCCGTGTGCCCGCCGGGCATCGCGGGGCGGTGCGCTAGCCCTGCACGACGTCATGAAGGTCGTATGTGTACTCGCGAGCAGGCGCGCCGCCGGTTCCCCCTTCACTCATCACCTGCTCCACGATCGGCATCAGCCGCTCGGCGCGGAACCGCTTGTGGTGCTCTTCCGACTCCCACACGTCGAAGATCCGGAACACGCCGCCGTCGAAGCCCGCGGTATGGACGATCAGCCCGTCCGGCGGATCAGCGTGGACATTCAGGCGTTCCTTGACGGCGTCGTAGTTCGTGGTGCTGCGGTCGTCGTCGTCGACGTCGAACTCCTGTAGGTACGCGATAGGCATCCGCTTCCTCCTGTGGCTCGGGAAGACGATCGTATTCCCCTTCGGCGGCAAGCACGCGGCAAGCGTCGCCGAGCCGCGTCCATGAGCCTCCACCAAAGGACATGCTCGTCCTATGCTCCCGCGGCGTTCCCTCAGGAGGTGACAGGTGGTCGAAAACCGTTCGGTGCCGTCGCCGGCCGTCATCCCGATACTCGCCTACTCCGACGTCGCCGAGGCGACGGACTGGCTCTGCAACGCCTTCGGATTCAAGGTGCGCCTTCGTATCGGGAGTCATCGCGCACAGCTCGTTTTCGGGGACGGCGCGGTTATCGTCACGGGAGTTGGAAGCGAGCGCGCTGCTGAAGCCTCCTTCGCGCGCCATTCCGTCCACGTGCGCGTCGAAGACGCAGATCGACATCACGAGCAGGCAGTCAGGTGCGGCGCCCGCATCCTCAGCGCACCGACCGATTACCCGTACGGGGAAAGGCAGTACGGCGCCGAGGACCTCGGCGGCCATCGCTGGACGTTCTCCCAGTCGATTGCCGACGTCGATCCCGCCTCCTGGGGTGCGAGCTCGATCGACATCGCTTAGGGGCCCGTCCGCACAATGGCTCGGGGCGCCTGGAACGCGTGAGGCACCACGATGCTGCGTCCTCGGTCGCGCCGATATGTCCCCATATCGACGCTCCCTGCGTCCTTGCCTCGCGGCACCTCCCGCGCTCCAGCCACCGCGACCACTTTACGGACAGGCTCTAGAACGGGCGCGGATCCTTCGCGGGACGAATACGCGCCTCCCGGGCTCCATTTCGAGCCTACGGCGAGCCGGGCTCACCTTCGCCGTCCCAGTAGTCGAGGGCCTCGACGCGCCCGATCACCCCGACGCCGCGCCAGAAGAGCTTGTTCGAGCGCGGGTAGTAGCAAACGTCGTTGGGCTTCCTCGTTCCGTACAGGAGCATCGTCATCCCCTCCGCGCCGGCCCGGAACGCGTGCGCGATCCTCGTCGCCGCAGGTCGCGCGATCACGTGTCC
>JACCZA010000359.1 GCA_013696185.1 Actinomycetota bacterium | reverse complement strand
CTGTCTTGCGGTGGACGGCGCCGGGCCCGTCCAGGGGGGCGGGAGCACACCGGGCCTGCGACGGGCGTCTCGCCTGGCATGAGCCGCCGGCCGACGGAAGCGCTGCTCACGACGGCGAAAGGCCTCCGGGCGCGGCTTGGTGGCCGTGCCCGGAGGCCTTCACCTCGACCGATCGACGGCGGGCTAGCCCGAAGCTTCCTTCGGCGTGATGGTGACCCACGACGGGCTGATCGGCAGCGTCAGCCCCGGCGGGAGCTTCGGGAACGCGTTCTTGCCGACCTGGAGCTTCTCCATCTTCGCGTAGCCGTATCCCGAGATCGTCACCGGATTCGTCGTGAAGTACGGCGTGTAGTTGTAGATGTTCCGCGGCTGCTTCGGCTTCTTGCCGTCGAGCACCTCGACGGCGAGCTTGATCGCCTCCGAACTCAGGTACGGAGCGTTCGAGCCGAGGATGCACTTCGCACCCTTCGTCTGCAGGCACGCCACGGCCGAGGTGTTGTAGGAGAACCCGGTGACGGGCACGGGCTTGTGGCCCGCCTGCTTCAGCGCCTTGAGCGCGCCGGAGCCGTATCCCTGCGTCAGGATGCCGTCGACGTCCGGGTGCGCGGAGAGCAGGTTCGCGACCCCCGCCTGCTCCGGCCCGAGAGCGTAGTTGCCATTGAAGGTGCCGATGATCTCGATGCCCGGAGACTTCTTCAGCACCGACTTGTAGCCGTTGGCGATCTGCGCCGAGATCGGGGCCCCTGCGAGGCCCGTGTCGATGAAGACCTTGCCCTTCCCCTTCAGGGTCTTGGCCATCCAGGCGGCCATCACCCGCGGAATCGCCTTGAAGTTGCTCTGGAGCTTGTAGGCGCAGGGTGCCGTGACGACCTGGTCGAAGGAGATGACGAGGATGCCCTGCGCGCACGCGCGAGCGATCGTCGGGTTCAGCGCGGTCCCGGAGCCCGCGTCGACGAGGATCGCGTCCGGCCGCGAGCGGATGATGTTGTTGAGCGAGTTGATCTGCGCCTGGACCGTCGTCTCGACGTTCTCGATCTTGAGGTCGACGCGCCCGGCGAGCGGTCCCTTCGAGACCGACACCTTCGCGACCCGCTCCATCTGCTGGCGCCAGTCGTTGCCGAGAAAGTTGTTCGACAGGTAGATCGTGTACTTCTCTGCGACCTGGGCATTCGGCGCGGTCGCGCCGTCGCGCTGACCGAACGCCGCGGTCGCTGCCATGGCAAGGACGCCGGCGGTGACGAGCGCTACGCCGAGCGGCCTCGTGAGACGACGAAGCATGCAAACCCTCCCGTGTCGACCCAGTGGACCCACGACCATAAGCTGCGCCTCGTCAAAGGTCAAGCCACTTGACCACGGGCGAGCTCTTCCGGCTCGACGGGCGAGTCGCGGCCGTCACCGGTGCGGCGAGCGGTCTGGGCCTCGAGATCGCCCGGGCGCTGGCGGAGGCCGGCGCGACCGTGGTCGGGCTCGACCTCACCGGTGGTGAGGGCGTCGCCGCGGTCGACGTGCGCGACCCCGATGCTGTCGAGCGCGCGCTGCCGGAAGCCCTGGACGTGCTGGTCAACGCGGCCGGCATCGGTGGGTGGGGCGAGGCCGTGGAGTACGACGACGAGCTCTGGCACCGGGTCCTCGACGTCAACCTCACCGGCACGTTCACCTGTTGCCGCGCCGCCGCGCGCCGGATGATCCCGGCGGGCAGGGGCTCGATCGTGAACATGGCATCCACGCTCGGCCTCGTCGGCCTCGCCGGATCGGTCGCGTACGTCGCGAGCAAGGGCGGCGTCGTCCAGCTGACCCGCGCGCTGGCCGTGGAGTGGGCTCCGCACGGCGTGCGCGTGAACGCGCTCGCTCCGAGCACGTTCGAGACGCCTCTCGTACGTCGCAACCTGCCGGACCGCCCCGCCGTCTACCGGCGGCTGCTCGACGCCACCCCTCTCGGACGCTTCGGCGCACCTGCGGAGATCGTGGGTCCGGCGCTCTTCCTCGCGAGCGACGCCTCGAGCATGGTCACCGGGCACGTCCTCGCCGTCGACGGCGGTTATCTGGCTCAGTGAGCCGCGGCGGGGAGCCCGACGAGGACGTGCTCGAGATGGGCGACCATCGCGCGGCGCGCCGCCTCGGGGTCGCGCGCCTTCAGCGTCTTGACCATCTTCGCGTGGTCGGACAGCGATCGGGCGCGGACGGACGGCGTCTGGGCGGTGCGGCGGCGACTCTCGAGTGAGAGCGTGCTCACGCTGCCGAGCATGCTCGAGAGCACCGGGCTCCGCGCGTATCGCCGGAGCCGCTCGTGGAACTCGACGTCGTGCTCGATGAAGGCCTCGGCATGCTGGAGCTTCGTCCGTCCCCGCTTGACGAAGTCGTCGAGCTGGGCGAGCTCGAGGTCCGTCGCGCGCTCGGCCGCGAGGGCGGCGATGCCCGCCTCGAGCACGCGGCGCGCCTCGAAGAGCGCCGCCAGGCCGCCGTCGGTCACCTGCAGCACGAAGTCGATCGGCTCCGTGAGGAGATCCGGCTCGAGCGAGCTGACGAAGGTGCCCTCCCCGTGACGGCTCTCGAGGATGTTGAGCGCGATCAGCGCACGGATCGCCTCGCGCAGGGACGGCCTGCTGACACCGAGCTGCACCGCCAGCTCCCGCTCCGCGGGCAGGCGCTGACCGGCCTCGAGCTCGCCGCGGACGATGAGCTGCTTGATGGTGTCGATCGCCTCACGGGCAACCGCATTCCGGCGGATCGCGGGGAAAGCGACAGTGGCCTCGCGATCGGAGAGTGGTTTGACCACTTGACCGATATTACGCTAGGTTCGGCGCAGCCGGAGTCGACTCGGATCGAGGCGAAAGGGAGGTTCGGACGTGGAGACGGAGACCGGACGCCTCGCGACCGCGCTGGGGCGCGCGGGCGCCGGCGCCGCCCTGCTGTCGAGCTTCGAGGACGTCTGCTATGCCACCGGCTTCGAGGTCCCGCCCCCGATCGACGCCGGCGCCGCCTTCGCCTTCGGTCCGACGCTCGCGCTCGTCACGGCAGACGGCGGCACGACGCTGCTCGCCCCGAACGCGTACGCCGCACGCGTGGAGGAGATGAGTCGCGCCGACGAGAACGTCCTCGTCGAGACGTTCGGCCACTTCGACGCGGTGGACGCCGAGCACGCCTTCCTCGCAGCTGTGCGCTCCACCGTCGCCGCACTCCGAGGTGACGTGCTCGCCCTGGACCGCAGAACCCTTCCCGCCGCGGCCGCGGAGGTCCTCGAAGGCTTCCGGACAGTGGACGCTCGGCCGATCCTGCGCTCGGCGCGCCTGATCAAGACGCCCCACGAGATCGAGCTCCTGCGCGAGGCGGTGGTCGCGGCGGACGCCGGGCAGGAGGCCCTGCGCACGCTCGCCCGGACCGGGCGGAACGAGCTCGACGTGATGGGCGACGTCGTCACCTTCGTCGAGCGGACGGCGGGCCGACCCGTGCCCTGGGCGGGAGAGCTGGTCACCGGCCCGCGCACTGCGACGCTCCGCTATCCGGGCGGCCCGATCGACCGCGAGATCGAGCCGGGCGACACCGTGCTGATGGACCTGAGCGTCCGCAACCGGGGCTACTGGGCCGACTGCACGAACACGCTCGTCGCGGGCGCCGAGCCGAGCGACGATCAGCTCCGGTACTTCCTGGCCGCCAGGGCCGCTTTCGAAGCGGCCGCGGACGCGCTGCGCCCCGGGCGTCGGGCCAGCGACGCGTTCGAGGCGGCCGCGGAGGCCCTCGGCCAGCACGGCTTGGAGCCTGCCCACTACGCGGGGCACGGGATCGGGACGGCTGTCAACGAGGAGCCGCGCCTCGTCCCCTACGACCACACGCCGATCGAGGCGAACATGGTCTTCGCGGTCGAGCCCGGCGCGTACGCGGGCTCGGAGGGCACGACAGGCGCTCGGGCCGAGAGGATCGTGCTCGTCACCGAGAGCGGGCCCGAGGTCCTGTCGAGCTTCGGCTGGGGCATGGATGGCTGACCTCGAGGCCCGGGCGGTGACCAAGCGCTTCGGCGGAGTGCTCGCGCTCGACGGTGTCGACTTCGAGGCCGATGCGGGCGAGGTGCACGCGCTGATCGGCGAGAACGGCGCCGGCAAGAGCACCTTCATCAAAATTTTGACGGGAGCCGTCCGACCAGATGAGGGGGAGGTCGTGCTCTTCGGCGAGCCGCTCGCCGCCCGGAGCCCGCGGGATGCGGCGAGCCACGGCGTCGCCGCCGTGTTCCAGGAGCTGTCGCTCGTCCCCGATCTCACGGTGGCGGAGAACGTCTGGTTCCGTCGCGAGCGGCTGACGCCGCTCGGCACGATCTCGAGGAGGCGCGTGCGCCGCGACACGCGCGCGCTCTTCGGGCGCCTCGACTTTCCGCCGCTCGATCCGGACATCGAGGTACGGAGCCTGTCGGTCGCCGAGCGCCAGCTCGTCGAGGTCGCCAAGGCGGTCGCGGGCGATCCCCGCGTCCTGATCCTCGACGAGGCCACCTCGGCGCTCTCCCCGAAGGAGGTCTCGTGGCTGCTGGACCTCGCTCGCCGCCTTGCGGCCGGCGGGATGATCGTCGTCTACATCTCGCACCGCCTCGCCGAGGTGCGCGAGGTGGCGAGCCGCATCACGGTCTTCCGCAACGGCCACAGCGTCGGTGTCACCGAGGGCGCGGCCGCGAGCGAGGACGAGATCGTGTCGATGATGCTCGGGCGGCGGCTCGAGCGGCTCTATCCCGACAAGGAGGCGACGGCGACCGAGGCGGTGGCCCTGCGCGTCCGCGACCTCCGCTTCGGCCACCGCCTGCGGGGGATCGACCTCGACCTGCGCGAGGGGGAGATCCTCGGCGTGGGCGGCCTCCAGGGCCAGGGCCAGCTCGAGCTCTTCCTCTCCCTCTTCGGCGTGCTGCGGGCACGGGGCACGATCGAGCTCGACGGGAGGCCCGTGAAGATCTCGAGCCCGCGGGCGGCGCTCGCGGCGGGTATCGGGCTCGCGCTCGTCCCGGAGGACCGCCAGAACCAGGGCCTCCTGCTGCCGAAGAGCGTGCGGGAGAACGTGACGCTCGCGGTGACGAAGCGCTTCTCGCGGCGTGGCCTGCTCGATCTCGAGCGGGAGCGCGCACTCGTCGGCGACGCGATCCGTCAGCTGAGCATCGTGCTCTCGAGCCCGGAGCAACCCGTCGGGAGCCTCTCCGGCGGCAACCAGCAGAAGGTCGTGATCTCGAAGCTCCTCCTGACGCGGGCGAAGGTGCTCCTGCTCTACGACCTGACGCGAGGCGTCGACGTCGGCACGAAGGGCGAGATCTTCCAGCTCATGCGCAACCTCGCGCGCGAGGGGTACGCGATCCTCTTCTTCTCGACCGACCTGCAGGAGCTGATCCACGTCGCCGACCGGGTCGCCGTGATCTCGGACGGCTCGGTCACGGGGCTGCTCGAGGGCGAGGCGATCACCGAGGACAGGATCCTGCGCGCGTCCGTCGCAGGAGGAACGGCGGCGTGAGCATGCAGGCCGGGACGGAGTCCGTCTCGGAGCTCGACCTCCCTCCGGTCGCAGCGCCCGGCTCGGCCGGACGAGGGCCGCGCCTGACGGGTGGGAGGCTCGTCGCGCGCGCCGCGCCGCTCGCGGTGCCGTGGCTCATGCTGGCCGCGCTCATCGCCGCCTACTCGTCGCTGCAGGAGGGCGTCCTCTCCCGTGAGCAGCTGAACCTCTGGACGGCGGCGACGCTCACGCTCCTGCTCGTCGCGGCGGGACAGACGATCGTGATCCTGCTGGGGGGCATCGACCTCTCGGTCGGCGGCATCGTCAGCCTCTCCACCGCCCTCGCGGCCACGCAGCTCGGCACGGGCGGCAGCAGGCTGATCGGCTGGGCCGCCCTGATCGCGCTACTCGGCTTCGCCGCGGGCGCGGTGAACGGATTCCTGGTCGCCCGTCTGCGTCTCCAGCCCTTCATCGTCACCCTCGCGACCTGGTCGATCTGGAGCGGGGTGGCGCTCTGGGTGCTGCCGACCGAGGGCGGCACCGTCCCGGAGTCCTACCTCTCGTGGGTCAACCGCGAGGCGCTCGGCATCGGCGCTCCGGTCGCCGTCCTGCTCGCGCTCGTCGCCTTCTGGATCTGGTTCAAGCGCACCCCGCTCGGCACCGGGATCAGGGCGATCGGGTCGAGCGAGAACTCGGCGTACCTCTCGGGCGTGCCCACGAGCCTCACCGTCACCGCTGCCTATGCGCTCTCGGGGCTCTTCGCGGCGCTCGCCGGACTCTTCCTCGTGACGCAGACGGCCTCGGGCTCGCCGACGGTCGGCAACGACTTCATCCTCAACTCGGTGGCGGCCGTCGTGATCGGCGGCACGAGCCTCTTCGGCGGCCGGGGCGGCCTCGGCGGGACGATCGCAGGCGCCTTCGTGCTCACGGTGATCGGCGACCTCATCTTCGCGCTCGACATCTCGTCGTTCTGGACGCCGATCACCACGGGCGTGCTGCTGATCCTGGCGGTGCTCGCGAACTCGCTCACCGAGCTGTACGCGCGCAGGCGGGCGCGCCGATGACGACGTTCGCCCTGCGCCGCCTCGGCCAGAACCGGCCGATCCTCCTCGCGTACGGGGGCGCGCTGGCGCTCTTCGCGGTCACGAGCGCCTTCTCGCCGGGCTTCGCGAGCGCGAACCACATCCGCATCCTCCTGATCCAGGCGTCGTTCGTCGCGCTCGTTGCGCTCGGTCAGAGCTTCGTCATCCTCGGCGGCGGCATCGACCTGTCGGTTCCCTGGACGCTGAACGGATCGGCGATCCTGATGACGCTCTTCGCCGACGGGCAGAACCGACCGCTCGTCTGGGTGATCCCGCTCCTCGTCGCGCTCGGCGGCCTGATCGGCCTCGTCAACGGCCTCGGCATCACGGCCCTCGGCGTGTCGCCGATCATCATGACGCTCGGGATGAACGTGATCCTCTCCGGCGGCCTGCTCGTGTACACGAACGGCTCGCCGACCGCGGCAGCGCCGGCCTTCGTCGAGACGCTCGCCACGGGCCGCGTCGGGCCCGTGCCGTACAACACGCTGATCTGGCTCGCCCTGGCCTCGCTCGCGACGGTCGTCCTGACCTGGACGGCGTTCGGCCGCCACCTCTACGCACTCGGCACGAACAGGATGGTGGCACAGTTCTCGGGCATCGCCGTCTCCCGCGTCACCGTCGTCACCTACGTGATCTCGGGGATGACCGCGGCGTTCGCCGGGATCCTGCTCACCGGCTACGTGGGCCAGGCGTACCTCGGCATGGGCGATCCCTACCTCTTCGCCTCCGTCGCCGCGGTGGCGATCGGCGGCGCCTCGATCCTCGGCGGCTCGGGCCACTACCTGGGGACGATCGCCGGCGCGCTGATCCTGACCGTGCTCGCGGGCCTCCTGCCCATCCTGAACCTCAACACCGCGTCCCTCCAGGTCATCTACGGCGTCGTCATCCTCGCCACGGTCGCGCTCGCGACCCTGCCCGGCCGTCTGGCGGTGACCCGGTGAGGATCACCGGGATCGAGACCTTCACCGTCGGTGCCGGCTGGAAGAACTGGCTGATCGTGCGCGTGCACACGGACGGGGGGGTGAGCGGGATCGGCGAGGGGACGCTCAACGGCTTCGTCCGCACGATCGAGGCGGCGGTGCGCGAGCTCGAGCACCTCGCGATCGGCGAGGATCCGCGCAGGGTCACCGCGCTCGCGCACCGGTTGCACGAGGCGGTCTCGAACGAGGGCGGGCACATCCACCGCCACGCGATCGCCGCGCTCGAGGTCGCCTGCTGGGACATCCTCGGCAAGTCGCTCGGCGTCCCGATCCACGAGCTGCTCGGCGGCCGGGTGCGCGACTCCGTCTCCGCCTACGCCAACGGGTGGTACCGGACCGAGCGGGACCCGGGGGCGTTCGTCGCGGCCGCCGAGCCCGTGGTCGAGCTCGGCTTCCACGCGCTGAAGCTCGACCCGTTCGGAACCGCCCACGGCTTCCTCGACGACGCCGAGCTCGCGCTCGCCCTCGAGATCGCGCGTGCGCTGCGCGAGCGCTGGCCGGAGCTCGCGATCCTGATCGACGTGCACGCTCGCTTCGCTGTCGCCGAGTCGGTGCGCGTCGCGCGCGCGTTCGAGCCGCTCGGCATCTTCTGGTGGGAGGAGCCGACCTCACGCGACCCCGACCGCTCGCCCGACGTTGCGCGCGGCACCTCGCTGCGGGTCGCGACCGGCGAGACCTTCCATACGGCGGGGCAGTTCTTCGAGCTCGCCCGGGCGGGCGGCGTCTCGATCTGGCAGCCCGAGCCGATGTCGCTCGGCGGAATCGGTGCCACGTACGGGGTTGCCCGGCTCGCGGAGGCGTCCGGGGCCTGGCTGGCGCCGCACCAGAGCGGGGGGCCCGTGGCGACAGCGGTCTGCCTGCAGCTCGCCGCGTGCGTCCCGAACTTCCTCGTCCAGGAGCACTTCGACCCGTTCAACGAGGCGTGGACGGCGGAGCTCGTGACATGGCGCCCGGAGCTCGACGCGGGCAGCGGCCGTCTCTCGCTCCCCACCGCGCCGGGGCTCGGCCTCGATCTCGTCGACGAGGTCGCGCGCGCGCACCCGTACGATCCGCACGCCTACCTCGACGTCCATGCGGAGGGCTGGGAGCAGCGGCTCGGGCACAGGGGAGCCGCTCGTGCCTGACGGCGCGATGGCCGCGGTCGGCACGACGCCCCTGCTGGAGGGCAAGGTCGTGATCCTCACCGGGGCGACCGGCGGCATCGGCACGACGATCGCCCGGATGCTCGCGGCGGCCGGCGCGCGCCTCGCGATCACCGACCTCGCGCCCGACAGGGTCGGCGAGCTCGCGGACGAGCTCGGTGCGCTCGGAGAGGCCGTCGACGTCGGCTCCCGGCCGGCGTTCGGCGGCTTCCGGCAACGCGTCGAGCTCGAGCTCGGGCCGCTCGACGGGCTCGTCAACTGCGCCGGTCTCTGGGCCCCCCTCCCCTACGAGGAGATCGACGAGAAGGCCTGGATTGCCACCCTCGCCGGCAATCTCGGGACGGCGTTCGCCGCCTGCCGTGCGGTCCTGCCCGGGATGGTGGAGCGAGGCAGCGGGTCGGTCGTCAACTTCGCCTCGACCGCGGGGGAGTACGGGTCGATCAGCCCGGCCGCCCACTACGCTGCCGCGAAGGGCGGCGTGATCGCGCTGACGAAGTCGCTCGCGCGCGAGGTGTCGCCCCACGGCGTCCGTGTCAACGCGCTCTCGCCCGGGCCGATCGATACGCCCGCGCTCGGGGCAGCCTCGCCCGAGCAGAAGGCGGCGGTGGGAGCCAGAACGCTCTTCAACCGCCTCGGCCGGCCCGAGGAGATCGCAGGCGGCGTCACCTTCCTGCTCAGTCCGCTCTCGACGTTCGTCACCGGCACGGTCCTCCAGGTGAACGGTGGCTCGCTGCTGTGAGCGCCGCCGCCGCTGTGGCGAGCTCGACGCGCGCGCGGATCGCGCGGATCGAGACGATCCGGATCGCGGCGCAGCCGAACGTCGTCTGGGTCGAGCTCACCGACGAGGACGGCGTGACGGGGCTCGGCGAGACGTACTACATCCCCTCGGCCGTCGAGGCAGTGATCCACGAGATGGCCGCACCGCTCGTGCTCGGCATGGACGCCTCCCGGATCGAGGAGGTCCGGCAGACCCTCCACGCTTGCGCGAGCTTCTACGGCTCGGCCGGAGCCGAGCAGCGCGCCTTCTCGGCGCTCGACGTGGCGCTCTGGGATCTGCTCGGAAAGCGCACCGGCCTCTCCGTGGCGACGCTCCTCGGCGGACGCGTGCGCGACGAGATCCGGGTCTACAACACCTGCGTCGACGCGGGGGGCTGCCTTGATCAGACGGGATGGCTCGAGCGGCCCGGCGAGCTCGCGGAGGAGCTGCTCGCGGACGGCTTCACCGGGATGAAGGTGTGGCCGTGGGACCGCTTCGCCCCGCAGCTCCAGTCGGAGCTCGTAACCGGTCCGGCAGGCTGGTCGGCGATGGGCCCGGCCGGGCACGACCTCACGGCGGACGCGCTCGAGGCTGGGCTCGCATGCGTCGCGGCCATCCGCGACCGGGTGGGCACCCGGATGGACGTGATGATCGAGGGGCACGCCCGCTGGGACCTGAACGCGGCGCTTCGCATCTGCCGCGCGCTCGAGCCGTACGAGGTGGCCTGGGTGGAGGACATCGTCCAGCCGGACAGCGCGGACGACCTCGCCCGGCTCGCCCGCGAGACGCGAGTGCCGCAGTGCGTGAGCGAGCGGCTGCTGTCGCGGCAACGCTTCCGTGAGGTGCTCGAGGCGGGCGCGGCCCACCTCGTGATGGTCGACGTCGTCTGGGCAGGGGGCCTCGGCGAGGCGCGCAGGATCGCCGAGGCCGCCGACACCTTCCACCTCCCCGTCGTTCCGCACGACTGCACGGGCCCGATCGCGCTCGCGGCCTCGCTGCAGCTGTGCGCGCACGCGCCGAACGCCAAGATCATGGAGGTCGTGCGCGGCTTCCAGCGCGGCTGGTACCGCGACGTCGTGACCGAGTCGGTCGAGCTCCGCGGCGGCCGGGCGCTGATCCCGGACGCCCCGGGGCTCGGCACCGAGCTGCAGCCCGACGTCCGTGCGCGTGGCGTCGTCAGGACGAGCGCGCGCTGATGGACGCCGTGCTGCTGACCGACGCCGACCGGTTCCCCTTCGACGCAGAGGATCGAGCCGCGCTCGACGACGCCGGCATCGAGCTGCGCGAGCTGTCGGGCCACGAGCCAGGGGCGGTGCTCGAGGCCTCCCGGGGGGCAGCTGCCGTCTTCGTGTACTACGCGCGCTTTCCGGCCGAGGCGATCGAGCGGCTGCACGACGTCCGCGTGCTCGCCCGCTGCGGCACCGGCTACGACAACATCGACGTGGCGGCAGCCCGAGCGCGCGGGATCGAGGTCGTCTACGTGCCGGACTACGGCGTCGACGACGTCGCCGAGCATGCACTCGCGCTCCTGCTCGCCTGCTCGCGCAAGATCGCTCTCGCCGACCGCGCGGTGCGCGCGGGGGAGTGGCCCCCCTACGACGCCCTTGCACCGATGCACCGGCTCCGCGGGCGAACGCTCGGCCTGCTCGGCTACGGCCGGATCGCGCGGGCTCTCGGCGACAAGGCGCGGGCGCTCGGACTGCGCGTTCTCGCCCACGACCCCTACGTCGCGGCGGCCACCGCGTCGCGGGAGGAGCTCTTCCGGGAGTCGGACCTCGTCTCGGTGCACGTGCCGCTCACGGAGGAGACACGGCACCTGGTCGGCGAGACGGAGCTCGGGCTGATGAAGCCCGGCGCCGTCCTCGTCAACACGGCGCGCGGGCCCATCGTCGACACGGTGGCGCTCGCCGCAGCGCTCCGTGACGGGCGGCTGGGCGGCGCGGGCGTCGACGTGTTCGAGGAGGCGCCGCTCCCGCTCGACCACCCCCTGCGCCGGTGCCCGACCGCGGTGCTCACGCCGCACGCCGCCGCGTACACCGAGGAGGCGCTCGCCGAGGTGCGCAAGCGTCCGCTCGCCGACGTGCTGCGGATCCTCCGCGGCGAGCGGGCGGCGAGCCCGGTGCCGGCATGACGCGCGACCTCTACCGCACGATGCGCACGATCCGGCGCTTCGAGGAGCGCGTGGTCGATCTTGTGAACGCGAACGAGATCCCGGGTGTGACACACGAGTACGTTGGCCAGGAGGCCGTTGCCACCGGGGTCTGCGCCGCGCTTCGACCCGACGACGTGATCACCTCGACTCACCGCGGCCACGGCCACGTGATCGCGAAGGGCGCGGATGTCAGCCGGATGATGGCCGAGCTCTTCGGGCGCGTCGACGGGCTCAACCGGGGGCGCGGCGGCTCGATGCACATCGCCGACCTCTCGCTCGGCATCCTCGGCGCGAACGGCATCGTGGCGGCCGGCGCGCCGCATGCCGCGGGCGCGGCATGGGCCTTCAAGACCGCGGGCGAGGATCGCGTCGCCGTGCCCTTCTTCGGCGAGGGTGGGGTCAACCAGGGCGTGCTCCACGAGACGATGAACCTCGCCGTGATCTGGGAGCTCCCCGTCGTCTTCGTCTGCGAGAACAACGGCTACGCGGTGACGATGCCGGTCGGTCGCGCCACCGCGGGATCGATCGTGGGGCGCGCGGAGGCGTACGGCATGGCGGCGGAGGCGGTCGACGGGATGGACGTGGAGGCCGTCCGCGAGGCCGCGACACGGGCGCGGGCGCGCCCGGGGCCAACGTTCCTCGAGTGTCGCACCTACCGCTTCTTCGGCCACCATACGGC
>JACCZA010000363.1 GCA_013696185.1 Actinomycetota bacterium | reverse complement strand
GCGTGAGGCACCACGATGCTGCGTCCTCGGTCGCGCCGATATGTCCTCATATCGACGCTCCCTGCGTCCTTGCCTCGCGGCACCTCCCGCGCTCCAGCCACCGCGACCACTTTACGGACAGGCCCCTAGAGCGGCTCGTCGCCGTCCAGGTCGCGCTCGATCGGGCCGACGCCCGCCACGACGCTCTCCTGCGAGCGCTCGTGCAGTCGCTCTCTGCCGCGACGCACCGCGAGCAGGAAGCGATCGAGGTTCTGCTCGAGCGTCGAGAGGATGCCGTCGGCCCAGTCCTCGATCTCGAGCCGGGTCTCGCGCGCCTGGCGCCGCGACTCGTCGATGATGTCCTGCGCCTGCCGCTCGGCGATCTTGACGATCTCCGTCTGCGACGCGTCGCGTACCGCCTGCTCGCGCGCCTCGCCGAGCACACGGTCGGACTCGCGCTTCGCCTCCGCGAGCATCTCCTGCCGTTCCTTCACGATCCAGCGCGCCTGCTTGATCTCCTCGGGGATGGTGGCACGCATCTGGTCGAGGATGTCGTAGATCTCCTCGCGGTCGATCCGCACCTGATCCGTGAGGGGGACGGCCTTCGCGTTGTGCACGAGGTCGTCGAGCTTGTCGATGAGCACGAGTACGTCCATGGCCGGAGAGTGTAGTCGGCGAGCCGGAAAGCCGTCTATTCGCCCGGATTCTCAGGCGTGCCGGGGCGGCCGCTCGGGTAGAGCTCGCGGAACCGGCGCGCCACCGGGGCGGGCACGAGTCCGTCCACCTTGCCGCCGTAGGTCGCGATCTCCTTCACCCCGCTCGAGGAGACGTAGCTGTACTGGGGGCTCGCCATCAGGTACACGGTCTCGATCTCGGGCGCGAGCGTCCGGTTCAGGTGGTTCATCTGGAACTCCCACTCGAAGTCCGAGATCACCCGCAGGCCCTTCACGATCGTCCTCGCGCCCCAGCGGCGCGCGAACTCGACGACGAGCTCCGCGAAGACGTCAACCTCCACGTTCCCGTGGTCGGCGAGGGACTCCTCGAGGAAGGCGACGCGCTCGTCGACGGTGAAGAGCGCCCGCTTGTGCGCGGGGTTGCCGACGACGCCGACCACCACCCGCTCGAACACCGACGCCGCGCGTGCGATCACGTCCAGGTGCCCGAACGTGACCGGGTCGTACGTGCCCGGGTAGATCGCCGTGATCGGCTGCGAGCTGCTCACGGCCACTCGAAGAGCGTGAGGCGTGCCGCGCCGTAGCGACGGCTCGTGCGCTCGCTGAGCGGCAGCTCCGGGTGCTCGCGGGCGGCGGTCTCGACCACGAGGATGCCGTCCTCGGCGAGGAGCGGCGGCAGCGAGGTCGAGAGCGAGGGCTGCAGGGTGGGAAAGGTCCCGTACGGGGGATCGACGAGCACCAGATCGTAACGCCTGCCCGCGCGCGCCTCGGTCGCGAGAGCCCGCAGCGCGTCCTCGCAGCGGATCGTCGCGCCGATCAGCCGGAGGCGCTCGAGGTTGCGGTCGATCGTGCGGCAGGCGGCTCGGTCGGACTCGACGAAGACGGCGGCGCGGGCGCCGCGCGAGAGCGCCTCGATCCCGAGCGCGCCCGAGCCGGCGAAGAGATCGAGCACCGACGCTCCCTCGAGCGGCCCGATCAGGTTGAAGGCGGCCTCGCGCACCCGGTCGCCCGTCGGGCGCGTCGAGAGGCCGGGAGGCGCGTCGATGCGCGCGCCCCGTCGAGCGCCCGCGATCACCCTCATCCGGGGCTCGTGCCGGCGCTTGCTCGCCCGGGTCCCCGGCTCAGGCGAGCGCCGCGTCATCGGCGCCGCCGAAGAGCCGCTCGACCTCGTCGTCCAGCGGACCCGCCTCGTCGACGAGCTCGAGTGCGGCCACGCGCGCTCGCTCGAGCAGCGGGCGATCTGCGCGCAGGCGCGTGAAGCGAAGCTCGGACAGCCCGGCCTGCCGCGTGCCGAGGAGCTGACCCTCGCCGCGCAGCTCGAGGTCGACCTCCGCGAGCTCGAAGCCGTCGGTCGTGCGCACGAGCGCCTCGAGCCGCGCCCGTCCCGCCCCCGTCAGCTCCTCCTTCGCGCGGGAGACCAGGAGGCAGTAGGACTGCTCGGCGCCGCGCCCGACGCGCCCCCGCAGCTGGTGCAGTTGCGCGAGCCCGAAGCGGTCGGCCTCCTGCACGATCATCACCGTCGCGTTCGGCACGTCGACACCGACCTCGATCACCGTCGTCGCGACGAGGACGTCGAGCTCGCGCGCCTTGAAGCGCGCCATCACCTTGCGGCGCTCCACCGGCCGGAGCCGGCCGTGCAGGCAGCCGACCCTGAAGTCGCGCAGCTCGCCGCGGCGCAGCCGCTCGGTCTCCTCCTCGGCCGCGCGCGCCTCGCTCCGCTCCGAGCGCTCGATCAGCGGGCAGACGACGTACGCCTGGCGACCCTGCTCGAGCAGGCGGCGCAGGCGGCGGTACGCCTCGCTCGAGCGCGACTCGGTCACCCAGCTCGTGATCACGGGGCGCCGGTTCGCCGGCGGGCGTGCGATCTCCGTCACCTGCAGGTCGCCGTAGACGGTCAGCGCGAGCGTGCGCGGGATCGGCGTGGCGGTCATGTGCAGGACGTGCGGGGAGCGCCCACCCGACAGCGCCTGGCGCTGCTGCACGCCGAACCGGTGCTGCTCGTCGACCACCGCGACCGCGAGGTCGTGGAACGCGACGTGCTCCTGGATGAGCGCGTGGGTGCCGACGGCGAGCTGCGCGTCGCCGGCGGCGAGCTCCGCCTGCGCCGCGGCGCGCACCCTCGCGGGCAGGCCGCTCGTGAGCAGGACGCAGCGCACGCCGAGGTCGGCGCAGAGGCCCTCGATCGTCAGGAAGTGCTGCTCCGCCAGCGTCTCGGTGGGAGCCATCAGCGCTCCCTGGCTGCCCGCCCCGACGGCGCGCAGGAGCGCATAGAGCGCGACGACCGTCTTGCCGGAGCCGACGTCGCCCTGGAGCAGCCGCTGCATCGGCACGCGCCGGGCGAGATCCACGTCGAGCTCGCCGATCGCGCTCTCCTGCTCGGGGGTGAGGACGAAGGGGAGCGCGCGACGGTAGCGCTCGGTCAGCTCGCCCGGGGTGCCGAGCGACGGCGCGACCGCCGCTTCGCGCTCGCGCCCGCGCCGGGCGAGGCCGAGCTGCAGCACGAGGAGCTCGTCGAAGGCGAGGCGGCGGCGCCCGCGCTCGGCCTCCTCCAGCGACCCCGGCCGGTGGAGCGCGTGCAGCGCGTCGCCACGGGACGGCAGGCGCTCCCGCTCGGCGAGCCGGGCGGGCAGCGGGTCGGGCAGGAATCGGACCTCCGGCAGCACGGCCTCGACCAGCTCGCGCAGGCGCCGGGCCGGGAGCTCCTCGCTCGCCGGATAGACGGGCGCGAAGTCGGCCGTGGCCGAGACGCGGGAGACGTCGTAGGCGCGCACGTGGAACTCGCCGCGACGCACGTGGCCGCGCAAGCGCACCTCGCTGCCGACGGGAAGGCGCTCGACGAGCCAGGGCTGGTTGAACCAGACGGCCGGGATGCTGGCGCCGGCACTCGCGATCGTCGCCTTCTGGATCGTCAGGCGTCCGCGCGCGCGCCTGCTCCGCACCGACTCGACGATCCCGGTGACGACGACCTCCTCCTCTCCGACGAGATCGCCGATCCGCAGCTCGGGAACCGCCTCCTCGTAGCGGTGCGGTCGATGGCCGAGCAGGTCGGCGGGCGTCTCGAGACCGAGCTTCCTGAGCTTTCGCTCGAGACTCGCCCCCACCCCGGGCAGGCTGCCGAGCGGCCGCTCGAGCGCGGCGGGCGATACGAACCCGCGCGGCCTGCGCCAGCCCGCAGGACGGTCGAGGCCGGAGAAGCCCGTGGGCGTTCGGGTCGGTGTCGCCACAGGAGCCAGCGCACCGAGTATAGGAACCACCCCGGCTCGATCGGGCCGGCCGGTCCTACCGGATCGTGAGCGGCGTGCCGATCGGCAGCATGCGCGCGAGCCGGAGGATGTCCTCGTTGCGCATGCGGATGCAGCCGTGCGAGACGCGGCCGGGCAGGAGCTCCGGCAGGTTCGTGCCGTGGATACCGATGTGCCCGCCGGCCGGCCAGTCGGTCAGGACCGAGGACTTCGCGCTCGTGCCGAAGGCGATCGGGCCGTAGAAGGGGTCGTCGAAGCTCGCGAGCTTGACGCGGATGTAGAACTCACCGCGCGGGGTCGGCCAGCTCGGCTTGCCGACTCCGATGCGTGACCGGAACACCGCTTTGCCGTACTTGAAGAGCGTGATCGTGAACCGCTTCCGCTCGACGATCAGGCGGGTCGGCACGGCGGTGTAGCCGCCGATCGCCCCGCGCAGGACCCAGCCGGTGCGGTTGTTCGGCAGGACGGGGATCCGCACCCGGATCCAGAGCCGTCCGCGCGCGTCCTCCAGGCGCTCGAGCACGAGCACGAGGTTCTGGGTTCGCTCGGGGGTGCGGAGCGCCAGCCGCGAGATCCGTCGCGAGCCGAGACTCGGCTTCGCCCGCACGATCGCCCGCTTGAGCACGGGTGCCCAGCGCGAGACCGTGTCTCCCGAGAGTCTGAACGGCGCGGGCGGCTCGGGGCGGACGATCTCCCACGCGTACCGGGCGGGCGTCGCGTCGACGTTCCCCGCGGCGTCGGTCGCCCTCGCCTCGAGCGCGTGCCGGCCGACGGCGAGACCGCTGTAGGCGATCCGCGCGGGGCAGGCCGCGTAGGGCGCCCCGTCCAGGGAGCACTCGAACGTCGCAGGCTCGGTCGCGACGAGCTCGAAGCGCGCGAGACGGGAGACGGCGACCCGATCGGGTCCCGCCGTGATCGACGTCTCCGGCGGCTGGAAGTCCGGCGGCGGCTCCTCGCCGCGCGCGGCGGTGGGGGCGAGCAGAACGACGAGCGCCGCCGAGGCCGCGAAC
>JACCZA010000362.1 GCA_013696185.1 Actinomycetota bacterium | reverse complement strand
GCGTGAGGCACCACGATGCTGCGTCCTCGGTCGCGCCGATATGTCCTCATATCGACGCTCCCTGCGTCCTTGCCTCGCGGCACCTCCCGCGCTCCAGCCACCGCGACCACTTTACGGACAGGCCCCTTAGGGGAGCTGCCAGAAGTCAGAGGTCAGCCCGACGCGCTCGAGGATCGCCTGGCCCTCGTCCCGCGTGCGGGGCCGCCAGTCGGGCTGCAGCCGGTCGCTCCACCACGCGTGCGCCAGGCGGCTCAGCCTCGAGACCGAGATCGTCGCTCCAGGTTCCCGCTCGCCGCGCCAGCGCGCGATGTGCTCCTCCGACCGGAAGAGGTTCATCGAGCTTCAGGTGTAGACGATGTCGTCCCACCACCCGGCAGCCGGTACGAGGCAGTGGAACAGCAGGCGCTCGTCGTCGGGCCGCTCGTCGCGCACGCCGACCGCGATCGGCTCGCCGCAGTCCGGGCAGGACGTCTCGATCCTGCCGTCGACGTGCAGCGCAGCGCAGATGCCGAAGGCGTCCCACGCGCAGTTCGCGTACCACCATCGGCCGCCTGCGCGCACCCGGTGGGCGCTCGGGACCGCGGAGAACGGGTTGAGCATCCGGATCCCGCTACCGCCCCGGTCGAGCACGAGCGCGTGCGCGTCGCGCAGTCGCCGCCATCCTGCGTGGACAGCGGCGGTCGTCGTCCCCGCCGCGCGGCCCACCTCCTCGGCCGCAGGCGCGCGTCCCAGCTCGACGAGGAGCCCGTAGGTGCGGTTTCGGAGCTCGAGGTCGGCCTCGTCCACGGAGGACGGGATCGTCCCACAGACGGTGCTGGAGGGCCGCTCGCTTGTCACGATGGGGCGGGCCTGAGCGAGCCGACTGCCGGACGTCGTTAGCCTTCCCGCCGTGCCCGCCGAACCCCCGCCGAGACCCGTCGCCGTGATCGGCGCGCCTCTCGATCTCGGGCAGGGTCGCCGCGGCGTCGACATGGGCCCTTCCGCGATCCGCTACGCGGGCCTCGAGAGCACGCTCGAGCGGCTGGGGCGCACGTGCGTGGACTGGGGCAACGTCGGGACGCCGGTGCCGGAGGCCGTCACCGTCGGCGACGAGCGGCTGCGCTACCTGCCCGAGATCAAGCTCAGCTGCGCCCACATCGCCGACCGGGTCGCCGAGGCGCTTGCGATCGGCATGCTCCCGCTCGTCCTCGGCGGCGACCACACGGTCGCCCTCGGCACGCTCGGCGGCCTGCGGCGCGGCGGCGAGCCGGGAGGCGTGCTCTGGATCGACGCGCACGGCGATCTCAACACCCCCGAGAGCTCGCCGAGCGGCAACGTGCACGGCATGGTGCTCGCCGCGGCGCTCGGCCTGCTCGGCCCCGTCCTGGACAGCGACGCCTGGACCCTGCCGGCCGTCGACCCCGCGCGGCTCGCGCTCGTCGGTGTGCGCTCGCTCGACGAGGGGGAGCGCGAGCTCCTGCGGCGGCTCGACGCACGCGTCTACACGATGAGCGACATCGACAGGATCGGCGTCGAGCGAGCTCTGCGCGAGTCGCTCGACCACATCGCCGGCCCCGGCTTCGTGCACGTCTCGCTCGACATGGACTCGGTGGATCCCACGGTGGCGCCGGGGGTGGGGACGCCCGTTCGCGGCGGCTTCTCCTACCGCGAGGCGCACCTCGCGCTCGAGCTCGTCGCCGAGTCGCAGCTCGCGACCGCGCTCGAGGTGGTCGAGGTCAACCCGATCCTCGATCGCGAGAACGAGACGGCCAGCCTCGCCGTGGAGCTGGTCGCTAGCGCGCTCGGCGCGCGCATCTTCTAGCTCTCCGCTCCGGCAGGCCGGCGGTCGAGGAAGCTCTCGATCGCAGCCGCCGTCTCGTCGAAGGCGTCCCAGAGCACGTTGTGGCCGCCCGGCACGGTGATCACGGAGAGGCGCTCGCCGAGGCCGTCGACGGCCACCTCGACGAGGACGTTGGGAACGACGCCGGAATCCTCGCCCCGCACGAGCAGGAACTCGGGCACCTCGAGCGTCTCGAATCCGGGCGGCGGCTTCGCCATCTCCCCGAACGCCGCGACGACCGCGGCCTGCGAGAAGCGGAAGCGCCAGCGCCCGTCGGTCGAGAGGACGAGGTGCTCGCGCATCTCCTCCTCGAGGCGACTGCGTGGCGTCAGCGCCACGCCCCCGGAGGCGATGCGCGCCTCGATCGCCTCCTCGGGCGACGCGAAGGAGGGGCGCCGGCGCGACTCCTCCGCCCGCTCGAGCGCGATCGGTGGAGGAACCCAGATGGCCGGGTCGAGGAGAACCGCGCGCTCCACGCGCCGGGGTGAGCGGGCGCAGAGCTCGAGCAGGAGCCGGCCGCCGAAGCTGTGCCCGAGCCAGGTGGCGGAGCCGATGCCGAGGCGATCCACGGTCTCCTCGATGTCGTCCAGATGAGCGCGGAGGTCCCACGGCGGCTCCCACTCCGAGCGGCCGTGGCCTCGCAGGTCGAGCGCGACGACCCTGAAGCGGGAGGCGAGCCGCTCCACGGCCAGCTCGCGGAAGCGCCCCCCGTGGGCGACCACGCCGTGCAGGCAGACGAGGGCGGGAGCGGTGGGATCGCCCCACTCGCGCGCGTGGAGCACGGGTTACGAGCCCTCTTCGCCGTGGCCGGACGGCTCGTAGTAGCGCCGCCCGTGCAGCTCCTCCGGCAGGAGGTCGGCGTCGAAGCCCGCCGGATCGTCGTGCGGGTAGACGTATCCCTCCCCGTGCCCGAGACGCTTTGCGCCCGCGTAGCTCGCGTCGCGCAGCGCCTTCGGCGGGCGGATCGCGCCGTGCTCGCGGACGTCCTTCGTCGCGGCGGCGAGTGCCCGGTAGGTCGCGTTCGACTTGGGCGCGCGGGCCAGGTAGACGGCCGCCTGGGCCAGGTTCAGCCGGGCCTCCGGGAGACCGACGTGCTCGACCGCCTGTGCCGCCGCGGCCGCGACGAGCAGCGCCCGGGGGTCGGCGTTGCCGATGTCCTCGGAGGCGAGCACGATCATCCGCCGCGCGAGGAAGCGGGCGTCCTCTCCGCCCTCGAGCATCGCCGCGAGGTAGTAGAGCGCCGCGTCCGGCTGCGAGGCACGCATCGACTTGATGAACGCCGACGTGTAGTCGTAGTGCGCGTCGCCGGACTTGTCGTAGACGAGCGGCCGCTTGCGCGCGGCGTCGTCGATGTGGCGCTCCTCGAGCGCCCCGCCCTCCGCCCGCGCCGTCTCCCAGGCGAGCTCGAGGATGTTGAGCGCGTTGCGCGCATCGCCCCCCGCCCGCCTGGCGATCGCGCCCGCGAGCGCCGCGGGGACCTCGGCCTCGAGCTCGCTCGCACCGCGGCGGACGAGCTCGACGAGGTCGTCCTCTGCGTGCGGCTCGAGCTCGTACAGCTGCATGCGCGAGAGCAGCGCGGAGTTGACCTCGAAGTACGGGTTCTCGGTCGTCGCGCCGATGAGCGTCACGACGCCCTCCTCGACCGCCGGCAGGAGGGCGTCCTGCTGGGCCTTGTTGAAGCGGTGGATCTCGTCGAGGAAGAGGAGCGTCCTGCGGCTGTTCGCGCCCAGCCGCTCACGCGCGCGGGCAAGGACGCCGCGCACGTCGGACACCGACGCCGAGACCGCGGAGAGCTCCTCGAACTCCGCGCCGGTCGCGCCGGCGACGATGCGCGCGAGCGTCGTCTTGCCGCTCCCCGGCGGGCCGAAGAAGATCGACGAGCGGACTCGGTCCCCGTCGATCGCGAGGCGAAGGGCGGAGCCCTCGCCGAGCACCTGCCCCTGCCCGACGAACTCCTCGAGCGTGCGGGGGCGCAGGCGAAGCGCGAGCGGCGCGACGTCCGGCACGCGCCGCGACGCCGCCTCTGAGAAGAGATCGCCCACCGGGTGGAAGTATGCTCCCGGACACGCCGATGCCGGGGAACGGGTGAGCCAGGACGGAGGAG
>JACCZA010000327.1 GCA_013696185.1 Actinomycetota bacterium | reverse complement strand
GTGCCGCTGCGGGCGCGTGCCGCCTGGCGGGCGACCGCCGGCCTGGCAGCGGCGGCTGCGGTCGTCGCCGTCCTCCTCGGCGCATGGGCGATGTCGCTGCGCAACTCCCTCGACGAGACGCGCTCGGCACTCGCCAGCCAGGCTCACGCGACGGCCATCCTCTCCGACCCCGAGTCGAGGCAGGTGGCGCTCCGCGGGCGGGCAGGACGCCTCGTGATCTCGCCCGCGGGAGAGGCGGCGCTCGTCGTGTCCGGCCTCCGTCCGGCGCCCGACTCCAAGATCTACAGGATCTGGGTCGAGGAGCAGGGCACGCCGCACCTCGCCGCGCGCTTCCACGCGGAGCAGGGCCGCGACGTCGTCGAGCTCACCCGGACGGTGCCGTCCGGGGCGAAGGTGCTCGTGACGCTCGAGCCGGACGACGATCGCACGGCCCCGAGCGTCAAGCCGTTCATCACGGCGCGAGCCTAGGCTCCACGACTCCTCGCACCTTCGAGTGCGTCGCTGATCCGGCGCACTCCGGGCACGTTGCGGTCCGACCGCGGTCCCTACACTCGCGCCGGGATGCAATCCGCAGCGGCCGACCCGGGCACCGCCCTCGAGCTCGAGACTCCCCTGCGGGAGCTCTTCGGCTTCAGCCGCTTCCTGCCCGGCCAGGAGGAAATCGTCCGGCGCACGCTCGCCGGGCGGGACACGCTCGCCCTGATGCCGACCGGCTCGGGCAAGTCGCTGCCGTACCAGCTCGTGGCGATGCTGCTCGAGGCGCCGACGCTCGTCGTCTCGCCGCTGATCGCGCTCATGAAGGACCAGGTGGACAAGCTGCCGCCGCCGGTGGCCGAGCGGACCGCCTTCGTCAACTCGTCGCTCGACCCCGCCGAGGCCTCGCGCCGCCTCGAGGCCTTCGCCGCCGGGCGGGTGAAGCTCCTGTACGCGGCACCCGAGCGTCTGCGTCAACGCTCGTTCGTCTCCGCCCTCGCCGCCGCCGGGGTGGGGCTCGTCGTCGTCGACGAGGTGCATTGCGTCAGCATGTGGGGCCACGACTTCAGGCCCGACTACCTCTTCATCCAGACGGCGCTCGACCGGCTCGGCAGCCCGCCCGTGCTCGGCCTGACCGCCACCGCGACTCCCGAGACCGAGCGTGAGATCGGCAACTCGCTGGCATGCGCCTTCGACGTCGTGCGGGCGAGCGTCGTCCGTCCGAATCTCCACCACGCGGTCGAGCACGTGGAGGACGAGGAAGCGCGCCGGCGGGCGCTACTCGAGCGGGTCGGCGCCGAGACCGGCCCGGCGATCGTCTATGCGCGCTCGCGCAAGAAGTGCGAGCAGCTCTCCCGTCTCTTGCAGGGGCATGGCTTCGAGGCGCTCCACTACCACGCAGGCCTCACCTCACCCGAGCGGACGCGCGTCCAGGAAGCCTTTCTCGCGGGGGAGGCCCGCATCGTCGTCGCCACCACGGCCTTCGGGATGGGGATCGACAAGCCCGACATCCGACTCGTGCTCCTCTACAACCTCCCGGGCTCCCTGGAGGACTACGTCCAGATGGTCGGCCGTGCCGGTCGCGACGGGGCGGCGAGCCGCTGCGTCCTCTTCGCCGGGCAGCGCGACGCGGCGGACCTGCGACGGTTCGCCCGCTCGGACCTCCCCTCGGCTCACGTCCTCCGCGGTGTCTACCGGACGCTCCGCGCCCACGCCCAGGGCGACGTCGCCCGGGTGGATGCCGCGACGATCGAGCACGGTGCCGGGCTCGAGGCCGGGGACGACCCGCGCGTCCTCGTGGGCATCCTGGAGCAGAGCGGCCTGGTGCGGCGGGGGTTCGACCACGGGCGCGTCTGGCACGTCGAGCTGCCCGAGCCGCCGGCGGACGTCGCGGCCCGCATGGCTCTGCTGCTCGAGCGGATGGAGCACGGGGCGGGCCTGCGCGTGGAGGGCATCGTGCGCTACGCCGGCGCGCACCGCTGTCGCCAGCAGCTCGTGGCCGAGCACTTCGGGGAGCGGCGGGAAGAGCCGTGCGGGACCTGTGACCGCTGCCTCGGCGCGGAGGCGAAGGCCGAGCCGGCGGAGCGGCGAGCCCTTCCGGAGCGCCCGGCCGAGGCGATCGTGGCCGCTGTCGACTCCCTGCGCTGGCCGCTCGGCAGCACGGGTCTCGCCGCGATGCTCTCGGGGTCGGTCGCTGCACCGCCCTCCGCGCGACGCAGCCCCTCGTTCGG
>JACCZA010000289.1 GCA_013696185.1 Actinomycetota bacterium | reverse complement strand
GGTCGGCGCCGGGAGCGGCCGACGGCTTCCACGTCCCACGCCGAGATGGGTGCTGGCACTGATTGCCGCCGCGCGGCCGCGGGAGCAACTACGTTCGTGCGCAGCTCGCGCGTGCTCGCCCTCGTCGTCGCCGTGGTCTCGGTGACCGGCCTCGCCGTGGTGTACGGGCTGGACGCCGTCGCCGCTTCCAAGCAGGCGCCGGACAGCGGTGCGTGGTGGCTCTACCCGTTCGTCGGGGCTGCGGCATCTCCACCGGATGAGGTAGCCCCACCCTGCGTGCCGCTGAACGGAGGCCGGCGCCGCCGGTGCCGGCCTCCGTGGGCCCGCCTACTCAGGCCGGAGGCGCTCGCTGAGCCCCGGCGACGGCAGAGGCGTTCAGGTTCCTCGCTAGATCCAGACCGCGACACGCGCCGTTCAGGCGCTCGTCATGCAGTCCGACGCACGATCGGGGGCATGAACAGACGAACCCTCTCGATCGGCGCTCCTGGAGTCCTGCTGACCCTCGCGGCGCTCGCCGCCGGTTGCGGCGGTGCGAGCAAGAGCACCGCCTCGCAGACGAGGACTCCTCAGCCCGCAGGGGCCGCGGGGGGTTACGGCACCACCACCGGATCCGGCTCGCAGAACTCCGGGGCTCTCACTGTTGAGGCGCAGCAGACGGCTGCCGGCGACATCCCCGACAACCAGGTCTTCCTCACGTTTTCCAACTCTGCCGCGGGTTACTCGATGAAGTACCCGGAAGGGTGGGCGCAACGCGGCAGGGGCTCACGTGTCGCCTTCCAGGACAAGAACAACTTGGTTCGCATCACGATCGTGAAGGGCACGAACGTGAACGCAACGGCCGTAACCGCCGACATGCACCGGCTCGAGCAGCAGACGCCGTCCCTCCGTTTCGACGCGCCGGTGCAGCTGACCGTGAGCGGCAGAGCTGTCGTCAAGGTCGTGTACTCGACCGAGAGTGCGCCCAACCCGGTGACGGGAAAGCGGGTCACGCTCGTCGTCGACCGGTACTACGTGGCGGGCGCGGGCAAGCACGCCGTCGTCGAGCTCGGGACGCCGCAGGGCGTGGACAACGTCGACGCGTACGAGCTCATGCTCGAGAGCTTCCAGTGGACGTGACGAGCCTCTACCGCGAGCCGGACGCGGGAGTCGGCGAGGTCGTATGGCCCGCACTCGAGTGCGTCGACGTCTTCAAGCTGTACCGCTCCGGCCCAGTGGAGACCGTCGCTCTGCGCGGTCTGGACCTGCGCGTCGAGCGCGGCGAGTTCCTCGCCGTGTTAGGACGGTCCGGCTCCGGAAAGAGCACGTTCCTCCACCTCGCCGCCGGCCTCGACGACGCTTCCGCCGGTGAGGTGCGGGCGTTCGGTCGGCCTCTCGGGCGGATGGACGAGCGCCAGCTTGCGGCGTACCGAGCGACCAACGTTGCGCTGGTGCTGCAGAGCGACAACCTGTGGACCGAGCTGACGGCCCGCGAGAACGTGTTCGCCTCGCTCAGGCTGGCTGGCATGGAGGACGCGGGGCGCCGCTCCGACGCGGTGCTCGCCCAATTCGGGCTCGACCTGCGAGCGCAGCATCGGGCGTCGGCTCTCTCGGGGGGCGAGCAGCAACGGGTTGCGATTGCTGCGGCGGCTGCGCGCGAGGCGCCACTCGTTCTGGCCGACGAGCCGACCGGCGAGCTCGACGCGGCCAACGAGCGCATCGTTCTCGAGGCGCTCGCGAAACTGCGGGACTTCACGGGCGCCACGATCGTGACGGTCACCCACTCCCGCTCCGTCGCGGAGGCAGCCGATCGAGTCGTCACCTTCGTCGACGGACGAGTCAGCGACTCCTGATGCAGGGCGTTGCCGCGACGTCGCGGGCGCAGTTCCTGGCCGCGTGCCGCGATGTGACGGTCAGGTACGGATCGTGCGAGGCCGCGGTGATCGCCCTCGACCAGGTCGACATCGCGCTTCTTCCGGGTGAGACGGTCGCTCTGTGGGGACCGTCAGGCTCCGGCAAGACCACGCTGCTCCATGTTCTCGGCGGATTGGTCGAGCCGTCGGACGGCGTCGTCGTCTGGGAGGGATCTCCGCTCTCGACGCTCGACACCTCCGCGAGAGCGCGCGCTAGGGCACGCGGGATCGCCTACGTCTTCCAGGGGTCGAACCTATTGCCCGCCTTCAGTGCCTACGAGAACGTAGCGTTCGCCGCGTACGTGGCCGGTGAGCGCTCGAGCGTCGAGCGGCACGCCGTCGAGTTGCTCGCGCTCGTCGGGCTGCAGGGAAAGGCGGACAACCTGCCCGCTGAGCTCTCGGGCGGAGAGGCGCAGCGCGTGGCGATCGCGCGCGCGCTCGCCCAGCGCCCGAGGCTCTTGCTCTGCGACGAGCCGACCGGACATCTGGATAGCGATACGTCGACGCGCGTGCTCGACATGGTGGACGCGCTGCAGCGCCGGTTCGGGTTCACGCTCGTCGTCGCGACCCATGACGCCGAGGTGGCCTCGGGGCTCCGCAGGATCGTCGAGCTCCGCGACGGTCGCATCGTCGGGCAGCTGACATGAGCGCGATCACGCGCCTCGCGGCCGCCGGCCTGCTCCGATCGCCAGGTCGCACCGTGCTCCGTGTGGCCGTGCTCGCAGTGGCGACGGCGCTGCTCGGAGCCATGCTCCTCTTCATCGGGCACTCGCTCCGCACCATGGCCGAGAGCGCGACCCGGAGCGTCGCACTCGACTGGCAGGGACCGGTCGTCTCGGAGGCACGGGCGACGCGGCTCGCCTCGGCCGTGTCGAAGCAGTCCGGCATTCTGCAGGCATCCCCGGTCGCGACTGCACCGTTCTCGGGTGCGAATCATGCCGCCGCCGCAGGCTCGATCCGCACGGGGAGGGGCGCGGTACTGGCCGTTCCGAAGGGATATCTCGACCAGTTGAAGACGTTCCGCCTCCTGCATGGGTCGCTGCAGCCCGGCCAGGTCGTGCTCGACCAGCAGCTCTCCGCGACGCTCCGGGCACGAATCGGCGACACCGTGACGCTGACGCCACGGTCCGGCGCGAAGTCGCGTCCGTACCGCGTGAGCGGCGTCGCGCTCGTGACCGCACCGGACGTGCTCTTCCAGCCGCTCAATCCGCGACTGGGCCCCGCCCCGGCTCAACCTCCGGCACAGATCGCGATCATGCCGTTCCAGACGTTCGCGTCAACGTATGCGCCTGCCCTCCGCACGCTCGTGCCGTCGTCGGTCGGCTCATCGGCCCTTCCGGGAGCGCAGGACGGTGTGCAGTGGCAGGTACAGGTGCAGGTCGATCCCGCCGGCCTGGGATCCTCCCCGGGCCAGGCGCTCAAGCGATCCGGCCAGGTGCGCAACCGAATCGAGCGCACGTTCACCGGCCAGGTGCAGTTCGTCGACAACCTCGCCGAGGGCCTCACGACCGCCGCAGGCGACGCTCTGTACGCGCAGACGCTGTACATCATGCTCGCCGTGCCCGGCGCGCTCGTCGCCCTCGGGCTCGCCTACCTCGCCGCGCTCGGCACCGCGGCGCGCGACCAACGGGACCTCAGGCTCCTGAGGGCACGTGGTGCGTCCGGGCGGAGGCTCCTGCTGCTCGCGCTCCTCGAGAGCTTCCCTCTGGCCCTC